>JALYGX010000078.1 GCA_030776905.1 Cyanobacteriota bacterium
TCTGGTTTCTCAAACACGTACCGGAGAACGCCACCAAATCCATTACCTTTTACCGTTTTCCCGATCATGTGAGCCTAGTAACTCTCGCTGAAGTTCTTTGACCGCTTTTTCGACTTCCTGCACAACAACCAGACTTTCATCAACATTGGAAATAAACTGACCGGATGCGAGTGCAGTGTTCATCGCTCTTTGAAGTTGGTTGAGGTTCACGCCAATTCGCCCTAACTCCACAGCCGTTTGGCGATTAACTTCTGGCTGCATGGTAGTGGCGATTTGCCTGCGTTCCACGCAGCGGCGAATGTACTCGCTCAAGTCCAACCCCATTGATGAGGCTTTTACACTCCAACTTTCTTTTTCAACTGGAGTCAGCCTTAATTCATATCGAAGAGTGCGAGTTTTCAGGCGAGCCATGCTGATTATCAAAACGCAGTGAAAGGTGTTATTTGCAATCCGGTCTCGCAGAGCAAGTCTGTCCACTGCCTGCGTTCAGCAGGCGGTCAGTCCGGTACGGACATGGACATGGCTTGCTCCCTGTAGCGATGAGTCATTGCTGTCAAGAATAACCAACAAGAAACACGCTCATTCTTGCTAGCCAATTTAAGGCTTTGCTGAGGTTCTTTGCCAGATGGACAAGCCCAAGCCTAGGAGAGGACTGCAACCTTAAAAAGGGTAGCCTCAAGGTAGAGTATAAGCGTCAAGCTATACCTAGAGACGTTTTCACCCTAAAAAGACTTTTGACGATTAGAAAATCTACAAGCTAATCCTAACAGGAAATGTGAGGTTTTTTGTGGGAAATTGGGGGAAATCGTGAGCGAGTTTAGGGTAAGGAAACTTGGCTATTCAGCGTTTATTGATAACGGATATCAACAAGTGAATAAAAAAGCTAGAAAAATGGGCTGACCACAAGATTTCCCCCAAAAGTCACACCCAATCCCACAAAAATGCCCACCTCAAAATCAACCATTTCAGGGTTTAAAATGGGGCTTAATTCAGCCTAGCTATTCATAGCCAACGATTACGGTAATTTCCTTGATTTCTTATCAACGAAGGCAGGCGACTCAAGAGAAGGGTAGGTAAGTGGAGTGGAGTAAGTGGAGGATGCGCGGTGGTGGGGTGCGGCATCCGGAACGAGCGCAGCGGAACATCCGTATAGGCTTGTCTTGAGTCGCACGGGGGTCTGGGGGTATCCCCCAGGTAAACGATTGAACGAAGTGAATCAACTCAATATAAAAACGAAGCAAGCGACTGAAACCAGATACGGCGAACACTTGCAGCCGTATCGTGGGTTTAGCCGCTGAAAAAGCGCCAAGCCTCTTCAACTATTCCCTGACCCAAGAGCGGATGTAGGCTAAACACTCTCGGCGGGAACCTGTGAATTCAGCCTCTGGCAGCTCGCCTTCAACTAGAGAATAGCTGACTCTTTTATCGGAAACGATGCACACCACTGACCACATTAGTTAAAAGTCCCCGTTCCGAGTTCAGCCAAGACCCTGAGCAGTCGGACAGCGCTACTATTGCCACCGTCTACAAAGATGTCTACAGTGTCTACAGGGGGACTATGTCCAAGGTGTGCCTAGTTCTTCAATTTAGACAGAAGGAAAAATCCCCTAGCAATTGCGTCGGCTAGGGACTGTTGGCTTATGCAAAAAGGACTTTATCAAACGGCTCCCCTTGTTCCCTTATCCCCTTTAACACGTTTTCTAACGGTTAGAAAACGTGTCAAGAGTAGGAGTTGCGCCTGTCCCGTCAACTCTATTTAGTAACAAATTCTCTTGTCCTCTAATCCCCTAGAGGAAAATTTAACCGCTGGCTACTGGCTACCAACTACAGAGCAGAACAGACGATAGAGATTAACACAAGAGGGGTAAATGCGACTAATGCATAGCCAAAACGGTAAAGTTTGCCATTGTTGACATTAAGTTTAGTAAACAATCGCATAATCCTTCTTCCTGTGGCAAGAGTAATTAGCAGAGGTGATGGACAAACAAATAGAAACTTGATGTATTTAGAATGACAAAGTTGTAATGCAATCAACCCTCAAAAACTGATTACTTACAACTCGGTTATTGATTACCTCTTGTCAGTTCTCTCCAACTACAGTAATCAGGTATGAAGATGCTTCACAAATTATCGTATGCTACGGCGAACCTCAGCCAAAAACTCTCAAGTTTTTCAGAGGTAGCGGTTTCTTTACTCGGAACTTGTACAGCTATTACTAGTGTTCAGCAAGTTAGTAGTATCACAGAAAAGAAAGTCAATAGGAGAACTAATCTCAGGAAACCAGTCAAAAGCAATTCCCCCTTGGTCGCATTTTTGTTAGGCTCAACTTTATTCAGCTCAACAGCGTTAAAAACTGATTTAGCTGTAGCTCAATCAGTTATTCCTCCTACCTATACAACCAAGATAAACCCTCGACAAACCTTCATTAATGCAGACACGGGTGCTGTTAACAGCTATATCTTAGAGTTGAAACGGTTGGGAATTAAGCCGGGAGATACACTTTTGCTAGAGCGCTTTGGATATTTTTCCCCGTTTGGTGATTCCAGAAAGGAATACACGGGGACAATTTTTGCTACTTTCAGCACAGATAACATATTGCAACCTAATAGTGGAAGCTTTAATGGTAATACCACCGACCGCGTACCTGGCGCTATCAATGCACAGTTTCCCAACAGATGCAGTCAGGGACAATGTATAGGTAAAATATTTTATATTTCTCGCGGACAAAATTTAGTTCAAGGAGGTTTCAACGGTATCTTAGTTCAAGTTCCAGCAAATGCAAAATACCTATTTATCGGTGCTGCTGATAGTACTTATGGAGACAACGTAGACTTGAATAGGGATTTGGGGGTAGGTATTAGTAAAGTTTTGGCACAATAAATAAAGGCATCAAAGTGAACAGTTTAGTGCCAATCATCTAAAGGTCATAAATGGCAGCAACTCTCGGTAAGCTTTGAGGGAAACAGATTGCTGCCATCTTTAGGGGGCTTTTAGGATTGAAGGAAATTATATTTATAGATCATCGATTGCTCCCAAAGCCTGGAGCTAGGTAGTCCATAGCCTGCTGAATAGTCGCAAGGCTTTGGAGCAGGTCATCAGGCAATTCGATATCAAATTCCTCCTCTACTGCCCTGACGAGTTTTAGCCCATCCAACTCGTCAGCATTTAGGTCGTCAAAAAATTTAGCCTCAACCGTAACAGCGCAAGGCCAACTTCAAGCTGTTCAACAATTATTTTTTGGAGTTTCTCAAATACCGCTTGATGATTCATGTCTTGAGCCACGATTAGCAACATTACAGTTCTTCCCTCAATCGGCCAAGCGTCCTGATCAAGAGTAGGGTGATCGCTAACTCTTCAATCAGTGGCAGTATGACATTACCCCTACTTCATCTTTCGTAATATATAAAACTCCGATTCAGGCGGCATCGGGGATTTGGCTTAGGCAAAAGCGGCTTATCTAACTAATGCGATCTCTTCACGTCAGCCTTGACATCCCCCACCAGCCTACACCTCAACAGGAACCTGCTCTGGCCGATCGTATGAAAGTCGAGCGTGGGCGATAAAGTCCTGAACTGCCAACAAAAGCTACTGCGAGGCGATCAGATGGCGAAAAGACTGAACAAGCAATTGTTTAAATCCAAGAACTGACATCTTTCTTAAGAAGGAGTTTGGTTTATGCAAAAGCCTCTTTATCCAAGCCAATACTTGTTATGACAAGCAAAGCTCTAAGAGGATTTCTTGGGTGGGTAGGTCGGTAAGGTTCTAATAAGTTCTCGTAGAACCTCAGTTTTTGTTCTACTGTCTTTTTGAGCATATTCCTCTAATGCCTCGAACTCTTGTTCTGAGATGTTCACAGACATTTTCTTTAATTCTTTAGCCATCTGCTGTATATATTGGGTATTATTACATGATGACCCAATGAATACAGCATATATGCTGATAACCCACTTACAGGTAGATTTGACAAGCCTTCTGTAAGTGGGTGACCCAGAAAAAGAAACGGGTCTAAGCCAATCATATCAAGCATCCTAGCGTGTAAGTGGTAGCGTCCCAGCGCGGCTTAATTGATAGAGGTTTACCAGATGACCACAAACAAATAGGCAAACAAGAGACTCATGAGTGATACAGCCTTAGCAAATGGTAGTCGAGCGAATACCGAACAACTAACAGAAGAACAGTATCGCGACCTATGCAAAAAAGTCCGGCATCATCAACTGAAAAATGCCAAAAAGAAGCGTTCAAAGCCGCTTCTCAAACCAATTGGTGACATTAACATTATTGACCTAAAAGTAAAGGTTCAAAAGTCACCCGTTGACTGGGATGACATTAAAATTGGGATGCCTTTTAGCCTTGACCCAACAGGCACAG
>JALYGX010000079.1 GCA_030776905.1 Cyanobacteriota bacterium
GTTAACTCTGGCTCGACTGCGGCTACAGACACGGGCGGTGAAATTCGCCTCAATAGTCAATCTGGGGGCATTACTACGGGTGACCTCAATTCATCGGCACTTAGTAGTGGCAATATAACCCTGACGAGTGCTACCAACATCATCACTGGCACCGTTAACTCTGGCTCGACTGGGGCTACAGGCGCTGGCGGTGAGATTCGCCTCAATAGTCAATCTGGGGGCATTACTACGGGTGACCTCAATTCATCAGCTCTTAGTAGTGGAAACATAGCCCTGACGGCGGCTGGCAACATCATCACTGGCACCGTTAACTCTGGCTCGACTGCGGCTACAGACTCTGGCGGTGAGATTCGCCTCAATAGTCAATCTGGGGGCATTACGACGAGTGACCTCAACTCATCGGCACTTAGTAGTGGAGGAAACATCACCGTTAACGCTAGCACTCAAATTACTAGTGGACGAATCAACTCCAGTGCGGTGTCGGGCAAGGGTGGCAATGTCAGCCTCGACCCGTCCGGTGATATTCAAGTCGCGTCCATTAACGCCCAAGGGGGAACTAATGGTGGCACTGTCGATATCTTTACCCAAAGGTTTTTCCGAGCTACTGACACCTTCATTGCTGCCAATGGTCAAGATACCAGCATTTCTAGCACCGGGGGTCTTGGAGGTGGAGCCATTACTATTCAACATGGGGGTAATGGAGTAATTCCCTTTGATGTCGGCAATGCGGCTATCAACGGTACAGCGGGAGCGATCGCTAGTAATGACGATTCTTTAATTGTCCCGGTGCAATCGTTGCCCTATACCTTTAGTGTGGGCAACATTGGGATTATTAGTGTCGATCGCCCTCCCGATCCGATTCCGCCACCTCCTGTTCCGACGCCGCCGCCTCCTGTTCCAACGCCGTCTCCTAATCCACCTAACCCAGGCATCAATCCGGTCGATCTGAGCAATTCCCAGAGCCAGCTAGACACGCTAGTGCCGATTCAAAAAAACAACGATAACAACAACATTGATGCCCTGAAGATTGACGGTGTCTTCAGTCGCGACTTTATCCAATATTTAGGGCTTCATGAGACACAAGGCATTACCTTAGCAGAAGCACGTAACATCTTACGCCGAGCTGAAAGCGCTACTGGGGTCAAACCAGCCCTCATCTATGCCGTATTTGTTCCTGAAACGATCGCCCCAGTCCCGACTTCTAAACAGAATCAAACTCAAGAGTCTTCTGGAATAGCTCAATCTGTATTGCGCTCTCGAACTCTCAATCCTCACCCTAGCGCCGCGCTGCCGCCGCAGGATCGCTTGGAACTTATTTTGGTTACAGCCGATAAAAACCCAATTCGTTACTCACTTAAGGCTACCAGAGCCGAAGTTATGTCAATGGCGAATCAGTTTTTCAAGACTGTAACGAATCGGCGTAGCACGCCGGATGAGTATCTCCCCCCATCCCAAAAGATGTATCAGTGGCTTGTAGCTCCTCTAGAACAAGACTTACAGCAGCAAGGCATTAACAATCTGACTTATATCTTGGATACGGGGTTACGCACTATTCCTCTAGCGGCTCTTCACGATGGCAAGGAATTCATTGTGGAGCGCTATAGTATTGGCTTAATGCCCAGCCTCAGTCTTACCGATACTCGCCACGTAGATTTGAGGAACCTTGAAGTCTTGGCAATGGGAGCCGAGGAATTTGCTGACCAAAAACCGTTGCCTGCGGTGCCACTGGAGTTATCTGCGATCGCAGGTCAGTTGTGGCCTGGGCAGTCCTTTCTTAACGAAGGTTTTACGCTGAAAAATCTGAAAAAAGCCCGCGATCGAGAGCCGTTTGGCATTATCCATATCGCTACCCATGCCCACTTTAAACCGGGTAAGCCCCGTAACTCTTACATCCAGCTATGGGATGGGAAGCTCTCACTTGACCAACTGCCAAAGCTGGGCTGGCAGAAACCGCCTGTAGAGTTGCTAGTCTTGAGTGCCTGTCGCACGGCTTTAGGCGATCGGGAGGCAGAACTGGGATTTGCGGGGTTAGCGGTGCAAGCTGGGGTGAAGTCAGCGATGGGTAGTTTATGGTCGGTTAGCGATGAAGGGACGCTGGGGTTAATGACGGAATTTTACGAGAAATTGAAACAAACCCCGATTAGATCCGAGGCAGTAGGGCAGGCGCAGTTGGCAATGCTCAAAGGTGAGGTGCGATTGCAAGGAGGGAAGCTGATTACCACCCGTGGGAGTTTTCCCTTACCGCCACAAGTGGCTCGGTTAAGAGACAGAAACCTGACTCATCCCTACTACTGGAGTGCTTTCACGATGATTGGCAATCCTTGGTAGCTATTACTTCTAGGCTCATAGGCATTCACCACAGGGGTAGAGCTAGATTAGCTCTAGAGAATGCTGTCCGTGAGAGTCTTACGAGGTCAAGAGGGTGAGTCAAAAAAAATGTAACCGGGTTACCGCCGCTTTACCAAGAATCGGTTATAGAAGGAAAAAGTGTTCCAGAGCAAGCCTTAATAGGATACCCGTCCTAATCAATAAATCCTTATTTTTTTACGCCTGTCTATTAGCTTCGCTGCACGGTACTCTCCCTGCACAGACTCAACCTATCACCCCTGCGGCTGATGGCACTGGCACTGTCGTCACTCCCACAGGCAACCGCTTTGATATCTACGGCGGCACTCGTTCTGGAGATGGGGCAAATCTGTTCCACAGTTTCGAGGAATTTGGACTCTCAAACGGTCAGATTGCCAATTTTCTCTCCAATCCTGAAATTCGCAACATCTTAGGGCGGGTAACGGGCGGTAGCCCCACACTGATTAATGGTCTAATTCAGGTTATTGGGGGGGAGTCAAACTTATTTTTGATGAACCCTGCTGGGATTATTTTTGGTTCCCATGCGACTCTCAACGTGCCAGCTACCTTTAGTGCCACCACGGAAACGGGCATTGGTTTTGGTGGGGGGAATTGGTTGAATGCCTTCGGGGCAAATAACTACCAAAACTTAATTGGCACTCCTAACGAGTTTGCGTTTGACGGGTTCCAACCGGGAGCAATTGTTAATGCAGGTAATCTGGCAGTAAGACAGGGTCAGAATTTAACGTTACTCGGTGGCAGTGTCATCAATACAGGGCAACTGGTAGCACCGTCGGGGACTATTACTATTGCAGCGGTGCCCGGTGAGAATTTAGTCCGGATTAGTCAAGCGGGACATCTGCTGAGTTTGGAAGTGGAACCGCCGCGCCCACGGGATGGGCAAGGGTTGGCAATTACACCTGCGGATTTACCCGCACTGCTGACGCAAGCGGCGGAAAGTATGGACACAGGACTAAGCGTTTCTCAAGCTGGCACGGTACAGCTAGCGGCATCGGGTAAGACTATTCCAGTTGGGGGTGGGACAAGGAGGCTTACTTCGGGAAGCGGATTCGCGATCGCCTCCGGCACTATTGATGTCTCGAATCAATCTGTAGGGCAGATGGGGGGTGAGGTGAATGTTTTAGGCCGAGGCGTTGGTCTATTCGATGCGACCATCGATGCGTCGGGAGCCAATGGGGGTGGGAGTATTAGGATTGGTGGCGATTATCAGGGTCAGGGGACGGTACCGAATGCCTTACGCACGTTGGTCAGTAGAGACTCAACCATTAATGCCGATGCGCTGGGCGATGGCAATGGGGGTAGGGTAATTGTTTGGGGTGACGAGGCTAACAAATTCTATGGCAATATTAGCGCCCGTGGTGGCATCTCTTCAGGGAATGGCGGGTTTGCGGAAGTGTCGAGTAAGAATCACCTTCTTTTTGACGGTGCAGTAGATCTTAGGGCGGTTCATGGGAGTTTGGGGACTCTGCTGCTCGATCCAGAAAATATCGTAATTGTCAACGGGGGTTCGGCTGCTGATGATGCTCAATTATCGGATCGGAGGATATTAGCTAGTGACCCCGGTGGTACGCTTTTCATCTCTGAACAACAAATAGAAACTCAGCTTTTTTCTGGGAACGTCATCCTCCAGGCGAATAACGATATCACAATTAACAAACTTAATGGTATTGGTGATATTGGCATTCTGGGTCAACCTATTCTCCCCGGTACTGGGTCGATCGCATTTGTGGCGGATGCTGATGGGAATGGCGTTGGCAATTTTTCGATGAATCCGGGAGATGCGATCGCCACTAGTCTCAATGGAGGATCGGGAGCGATCACAATTTCTGGAGCGAACATCACGACAGGTTTGTTAGCCTCCAGCAGTGGTATCGAGCTAACAGCAAGCGGTAACATCACCACAGGTGATATCGCCAGTTACAAAGATATCAACCTGATGGCTGGGGGTAGCATCAGCACCAATCGTATCTTTACAGGTGGGGAAAATTCCCTTGCAGGGTTTCCTTTGAGTCTCGACAATGGCAATTCTGCCAATATTACTCTCACCAGCAACGGCAACATCACTACAGGGGGGATTAATACTCGTTCTACGAGTGGTAATGGCGGCAAGGTGGCTCTTAGCAGTTTAGCCGGGTCAATACTCATCGATCCGACACGGGGGGAGAACAGGCAGACGATTGATGGTGACCCCCTTGAGGCGAAGGGAGCAATATTTTCGTTTTCTGGGGGTTCTGGACGAGGAGGAGATATTAGCCTAAGTGCTAGAGGGAATATTACGACGGGTCCATTAGTTTCTGGCTCTTTGGAGGGGAATGGGGGTAATATCAACCTCACCAGTACGGCTGGTGCGATCGATACTTCACAAGGTGAGGTGAGATACCGTGGGCAGATTGTTCCCGATACGGGACTACTTCTGTCGGGGTCTGGGGGCGGGGGAACGGGCGGGACGATTAACGTCAGTGCTAGCGGGAATGTTATTACGGGTCCGGTTGTTTCCGGTTCCTTGCAGGGAAATGGGGGTAATATCAACCTCACGAGTACAGGTGGTAAGCTCGATACGTTGCAAGGGGTCACCTCAAGTCAGTCATTCAATGCGCTTTTAGCGATCTCTGGCGTTTCTCCAAGCACCCTCGCACCGCAAACGCCCTCAACGCTCTTTCCGCTTGGGAGTACCCTTGCTGGGTCAGTTGTCTCTGCTTCTGGGGGGGCGGGAACTGGAGGAACAATTACGGCAAGTGCTAGGGGCACTCTCTCTACTGGGGGTGTAATCTCTGGGTCACTTGGCGGGAATGGGGGTAATGTTCGCCTTACCAGTACGGCTGGTGATATCCAAACTTATTTAATCAATACTCAAAGCTTGGGTACGGGTCGAGGCGGCAACGTTGACATTAACTCTAACCGTTTTTTCCGCGCTACGGGTTCTGTCTCGGCGGCGTTGCAGCAATTGCCTCCTAATACTGTCGCTCCTAATGACTTACCACCCGCCCTAGACCAACCAGCGAGTATTTCTACTTCAGGAAGCAGTGGCGGCGGGTCAATTACAATTCGCCACGGTGGTGGAGCTAGCAGTATTCCCTTTCGTGTGGGTAATGCAACCCTCAACGGTGCAGCTGGCTCGATTACTAGTGGTAAATTTACTCTTCCCGTCCGAGCCTACCTGGGCAACTTCACTCAAGGCAATATTCGCATCATTACCCCAGCTAGCCGTACTATATGTCCTCCGTACTGTTCGACCCGTACTTCTAATAACATCCCTAATTTACCAGGAAACAATAATTCTCCAGTTTTCACCCCACTTGCGGAGGTAGAAGGTCGCCTAACTACTGCATTTGAAGACTATCTGGGATTAGGCGATAGTCCCATCGTTTCTCTAGCAGAAGCCCAAGCGATTCTGCGCCGGATTGAACAAGCTACTGGCACTAAACCCGCTATCATCTATGCGGTGTTTGCGCCAACCAAGGTGGAAGAAGTTACCCCAGGAGATAATAGGGAATCACAACCCTCGCCGACCCGCGAGCAATCCCTAAACCCCCAGGCGTTCAATTCAAGGCTGTTAACTTCAAGTCAGGAGCCAGCGGTACGCCAGAACCTGGTAGCTCAACCCACTGACCCACTAGAACTGGTGCTGCTCACCTCTAGGGGTGAAGCCATTCGACGGCGGGTAGTCGGAACAAGGCGCGATCGCGTTCTCCAAGAGGCAGGAGCATTCCGCAAAGCCGTTATCAATGTCCGAAACCGCAATGGCTATCTACTTCCAGCTCAACAGTTCTATCGGTGGCTTGTTACTCCCCTTGAAAAGGATTTACAAGCCCAACAGATCGACAATCTCGTGTTCATCATGGATAGTGGTTTACGCTCTATCCCCCTAGCCGCCTTGCATGATGGCAAAGGGTTTATCGTAGAAAACTACAGCGTCGGTTTAATGCCCAGTCTGTCCCTCACCGATACTCGCTACGTAAATCTGAAAAATAGCTCTGTCTTGGCAATGGGCGCTGACCAATTCACTGAGCAAGACCCCTTACCCGCTGTGCCTGTAGAAGTGTCGGTGATTGCGGGTCAGTTGTGGTCTGGAAAATCGTTCCTCAACCAAGGCTTTACTCTGGAAAATCTGCAAGCTGCTCGCGCTGCACAACGGTTTGGCATTATCCATTTAGCTACCCATGCCGAATTTCAATCCGGTCAGCCCAGTAACTCCTACATCCAACTGTGGGACAGCAAATTGCGACTTGACCAGCTACCTGGACTAGGGTTGAGTGACCCGTCAGTGGAGTTATTAGTATTGAGTGCTTGCAGTACCGCAGAGGGCGATGAGGAGGCAGAACTGGGATTTGCGGGATTAGCGGTGCAAGCTGGGGTGAAATCAGCGCTAGGTAGTTTGTGGTACGTCAACGATGAGGGGACGCTGGGCTTGATGACGGAGTTCTATGGGAAATTGAAAGAAGCCCCCATTAAAGCGGAGGCACTCCGACAGGCGCAGTTAGCTATGATTCGGGGTAAAGTGCGGTTGCAAAGAGGAAAGCTGATTACCAGTCAGGGCACTTTCTCCTTACCGCCACAACTGGCAGTAGTAGGAGACAGAGACCTTACTCATCCCTACTACTGGAGTGCTTTTACGCTGATTGGCAATCCTTGGTAATGCCGTACATCCAATCTCTATAAAATTACTCGTTTTGCTCTATAAGATTTGACTTTTGACTTCCACTAGTATTGCCCGTTGTTCGATCGTCCGTTGTTATGGCTCTCTTGACTCGTAGCCGTTGACTGTTTTTCTAGCCACTTAGCCAGACCATTGGATAGCTGGGCGAGGGATTCTGTTAGTTGGGGTGACACTTCTAAAGGCAAGCTGCCAGAACGGACGTGGAGGTCTTGCTGCGGAAAGGGAATTTCAATGTGGCGATGACGCAAAATTGCCTCAATCCGAAAGTAAAGGTCACTCTTGATGCGGAACTGCTTGGGAGGTTCGGCAATCCAGACCATTAAATTAAAATTCAGACCACTCTCTCCCAGCCCTTCAAAAAATACTCTAGGAGCAGGTTCGCTGAGCACGTCGGCGTGTTCTTTTGCTGCATCAATCAAAGCACACCGCACGATAGTTAGGTTCGAGCCATAGGCGACACTCACGGGCAGTTTTAAGCGCGAAACAGGACTGTGGTGAGTCCAGTTGACGACTTCCCCTTCCAGAAAGCGGGAATTGGGAATGATGATTGAGACTTCATCCAACGTGCGAATTTCGGTGCTGCGGACGCTGATGCGCTCGACGGTTCCCGTTAAGTCGCCCACATTGACAAAGTCGCCCACTTTAATCGGACGCTCAAAAATCAACACCAAACCGCTGATAAATTCCTTGGCAATTCCTTGTAATCCCAAGCCGATACCAACGCCTAGGACGCTAGCAAAGATGGTTAGGGAACTGAGGTCAAGTCCCCACAGTTGCAGTACTACCATTGTGCCGAAGAAAATGATGCCGTAGGTAGCAATCTGGGCGACGGTTTCCTGGGAACCACGACTCAAGCCAGTAAAGCGTAGGACACGCGATCGCAACAGCTTTTTTACGGCTCTTGCCACAATAATTAGAGCTGTAAACAGCCCCAGCAGAATCAGTAAATCTAAGACGGAGTAGGAAACCTTTCCTAAGGGAATCAGTTCGGAGACTAAGCTGGCAACAAGGGTATCGGTAACCTTGCGACTCAGTTCCCGCGTCTGGGGAAATAAATTTGTGATGTAAAGGGCTGTAAATAGCCACATACTCCCCCGGATACCTGCCAGGAGAATTCCCACTCCCACCTCGACAGTTAGGCGCTGACGAGTCTCTTCTGTGTCTCTCACTTCCCTGGGAAGCATTGGCTGTAGCCAACGATGCCAAATCCAACCCAATGCCCAAGTAAAAGCGATCACCAGCAGTACGAACCCCGCCGAGAGGACGATTGCTTTGCTGATATAGTTAGGACTCCGCTGTTTTTGTGCTAGCTGAATCGCCCCTTCCAACTGTGCCGCCCAAATCTCCGCTTGCTCCTTGGCAGTTCTTCCGGGTGGGGCATCTTGTTCGGTAACGGTTAGCAAGTGAGAGCCATCTACTTTAATAATCGGTAAAGTTTGACTATTATCGAGCTTCACGGGTATGGGCGGTGCTGTTGCGGTGACTTTCTGCTTGAGGACGCGATTGGCATCATCTGCCCGTTCTTGAGCCGTGTATCCCCCAGATTGGCTGACTTCAAACAGCCTACCCCCGTCGAGTATTATTGGTGCTTTGGGGTTGTCTGCGGCTAAAACCGGAACAACCGCCAGCAGGAAAGTGATCGCCGCAACAGCAATCCGGACAGTAAAACTCCTTAAAGATGGGAAGCGTAAAAAACGATTCATACAAAGTTATCAGTCATTAGTTGTTAGCGATCGGTTGTGAATTATCAGTTGTTGCTCTTGGCTCTCGAACAAACAACCTAGACGCAAAGAACGGCTTCCCGCAGGGTACAACAAACAACAAACAACAATTAATTTAGCGATTCACTGGCAAAGCCGTTGGGGTTTCAGTCGTTCGCGCTGCAACCAAAGCTTCCTCCTGCTGTTCTGCCAATTGTTTGGGTTTCAGGTAGAGATTTTCCAACAGCACCGCCGCACCCGCCACCCAAGGCGGAACAATCAACGCGCCAATAATACCTAAAACCTGCGTTCCTCCTAGGACAGCCAGTAGCTGATACAACGGGTGAACTTTCACAGAAGAACCGACTAGCAAAGGGTCGAGGACGTATGTTTCCACGTTCTGAATAATTACGAACAACAGCAACACCCAGAAGAACGTCCATCCTCCGTAAGCCACTGCCACAATTAAAGCTGGAACTGCCCCCAAAACGGGGCCGAAAAAGGGAATCAAATCCGTGACGCCTGCAATCACTCCCAACCCAACAGCAAACTCCGTCAGCCCTAAAAATCTCAAACCGATAGTAATTGCAATGCCTAAAATTGCCGAAACGAGGACCCGCCCTTGGATGTAACCCCCCATTCGCTGAGTTACTGGCTCGACTTGCGCTGCCAAGCGTTCATCCCAAGGCTTCGGAAATAAACTGACCAAACCCTTAATTAAGTTCTTAGAGCCAGCCAACATATAGCCTGAAAGCAACAAGGCAAGAATCAGGCTAAAGAAGCCGCCGAGGATACCTCTGGTCACGCTATAAGAACGCACTACCAATTGCTGACTGGAACGAATTACCCAACCCGTGAGGTCTTGGGTATTAAATAGCTGACCAATCGGACTCCCGGATTCCGGTTCGCCTATCCCCAGACGAAGGATTAGGTTATCAAAAAGCGATCGCACAACTTCCAAATAGGTTGGCAGTCTCCGGATTAGCCGCTCGATTTGCTGCACAACGGTAGGACCAATCAAAAGCCCCACGCCTGTTAAAATCGCAATCAAGCCTAAATAAACTACGATTACCGCTAACCAACGGGGAATCCGCAGCCTTTGCGCTGCTTCGATAATTGGGGCAAGAGCCGCCGCCACAACCACCGCAATCATCAGCGTTACCAGTAAGCTGCGCAACTGCCACAGTAACACCAAGAGCAAGCCAGTAGAGACAACGAGTAGCAGGTTAACCAAGGAAACAGTGAGACGCTGCTTAGGTATAGTATTCAACGAAACTGCCTCCCAACCATAGAATTCCCCTCAACCCAAACGCCATCAGCTTTAGTGTTTGGTTAATTTTTGCAGATCGCTTTTTCTTTAACCTCCACTATTTGAGTGAGTTTTAGGGTTCAGCAGCCCTATGGTATCTTATTCGTGACAGGTTAAGAGAAAAGGGCATTTGTCAAGAGGGGACGCAAAAAAGGAGATAAATCAAGCTTAGGCACAGACGTTCGGAGAGCCTTAACCACTCCTAAGTCTTGATTTTCAGGCGCGGCAAAATACTTAACAGGAGCAGTTGCCTTACCTTTGTCATAAGCGACCTGATGCAACAAGCTTCAATGCTGGTTAAGTCTTGATGGAATTGAATCAAGATATTGTTAAAATCTCAGGTAACTTAAAGCTGACGCTTTCCTAGTTTTGGTACTCCTGCAATCTATGTCTAAAGCTGCTTCTGACCATCTTAAGCAAAATGCTGAAAGAATTATGCAAATGTGGGAGAAGCGGGCGCGTGATGAAGTCAGTGCATCAATGCATCACGACTCTCTTGTCTTACAAAATTCGCTGCCTCAATACTTAAACCAACTGGTGGATGAACTGTCTACCAAGATTGAAAGGACACCTGCCAGAATAGAAGCCGATAAGCTAGAAAGCACTCGGGTTGGCAAACAGCATGGACGTGAGCGGGCAGGTTATGCAGGCTACTCCATGCCTCAACTCATCTTCGAGTACCATATCCTACGTCAGGTGCTCTTTCAGGTTTTAGAGGAAGAAGCGCCCTTAGGAGTGAGGGAACGAGACATTATTATCGACTCCATTGAGCAAGCGGTTAATGACGCTGCCACTCAATTCTCCGAAACGCTGCGAGATATTCAAGAGCTATTTATGGTGACGCTGACTCATGACCTCAGAGGTCCCATTAATGTCGTAAAAATGGGAACTCAACTGACTCTGCGTCGGCTTGAACGAGGAGATAGCCACGTTGATGTCGCGGTGAGGATGCTCAGTGCGATCAATCGGCTGGATTCGATGATTCAAAATCTGCTTGATGCGAGTCGGCTGCGGGCAGGGCAGAGCTTAAAGCTTGCATTTGAAGAATGCTATTTAGACAAGCTAGTCCAGGAGGTAGTGGAGGATTTGAGATTCGCTTATGGAGAGCGGTTTGTTGTGGTCTGTGATTCTCATATCAAGAGCTATTTCAGCCCTAAAGAAATACGGCGGGTGATTGAAAACTTAGCAATTAACGCTGTGAAATATGGTGAGCCTAGCACGCCGATTACAGTCACGCTCCAGTCAACTGAAACGCAGATCAGCCTTACCATCCATAATGAAGGCAATCCGATTGCCCCAGATGCTCAATCAATCCTATTTCAGCAATTTCGTCGAACTACCTCTGCTGAGGAGCAAACGGGATGGGGATTAGGATTATTTTTGGTAAAGAGTATTATTGAAGCGCATCAAGGGACGATTGAAGTTGAAAGTGCACAGGGCAAGGGGACAAGCTTTATCGTTAAGTTGCCTAAAATTCCCTGTTAGTTGGCTGAGTTGCTCATAGGCTTATGTTTAGCCGCAGAAATTTTTTGGTCGATAAGGGCTTTTCTTAGGTTGACTTGAACAAGATTTCCAGGGATTCAGGCTCTGACTCGTGTAGCTGCGATTGAAACCGCCAACCCACTCTTTCTCTACTCTTTCCCTCCTGTAAACGTAACGCCTTGAATAAAATAGCGGTTGAAAAACGCATAAATCGCCAAAGCTGGCAATGTCAATACCATAGAGGCTGCCATAATGTAATTCCAATAGGTAATATATTGCCCCTTAAAGGCATTCAACCCTAAAGGGAGAGTAAACATTTCTGGGTCAGAGAAAATAATTAATGGAGTTAGAAAATTATTCCAATTTCCCATAAAAATAAAGATAGCTTGTGCAGCTAAGGCAGGCTTTGCTAACGGCATGACAATTGACAAAAATGTTTCCCAACGACTTAATCCATCCAACGCTGCTGCCTCTTCCAATTCTTTGGGAAAACTGAGAAAGAATTGCCGCATCATAAATATAAACGTGGCATTCACCACATTGGGAATAATCAAACCTTGATAAGAATTTAGCCATCCTAAACTTTTTAAAATTAAGTAACTGGGAATCAATGTAATTTGTCCGGGAATCATCAAAACCGCCAAAATCAGCAAAAACCAGAACCGACTTCCCAGAAAACTTATCCGTGCTAGGGCGTATCCCGCCATCGAATTAAATAAAAGATTGGAAACAGTAACGCAGAAAGCCACCACTATACTATTAAGTAACCAACGTCCAAACAGTGGTTCCTGGATAAAAATTTTCTTATAGTTATCCAAGGTGAAATTTTTTGGAATAAAGTTTATGGCTCCCAGACTAATTTCTTGTAAAGATTTAAAAGAAGCTGAAAGTGCCCAGGCAAAGGGTAAAAAAGTAATTACGGCATAGCCTAAAAGAACGGGATAAAGAAGGACTTTTACCCAAGTTAAACGCTTCAAGGTGACCCACCTCCTAGTTCAAGTTTAGTTATCTTCTTTAAAGAAATAGCGTTGAATAATAGTTGCCACCATAATGACAGCCGCCAGCATCAAAGCCAGGGCAGCAGCATAACCCATATCTAGACTCTTAAAAGCATACTGATAGATAAGCAGTACAACGGTTAAAGTTGAGTTATTAGGACCACCCGAACCGCCGGAGAAAATATAAGATTGGTCAAATAACTGAAAGGTTCCGATTACACCCATAACAACAATGAAAAATGTGACTGGCTTAAGCAAGGGTAGGGTAATCGAGATAAACTGGTCCCACTTGTTTGCACCATCAATTGTTGCCGCTTCATAAAGTGAGACGGGAATATCTTGCAAAGCTGCCAGATAAATCACCATAAAGAAGGGTGCTGTTGACCAAATATTCATCAACATAATTGATTTTAGGGCAACAGCCGGGTCACCTATCCAGTTGTAAGTCGGTAAACCTAAAAAAGCTAAGAAATTATTCAGTAAGCCGTTTGAATTATAAATCCACATAAAAATGAGAGTCAGAACTGCCGAGGAGGTAACCGTAGGAAGAAAGAAGATAATCCGAAAGCCATTCTTACCTATAATCTTAGAATTAAGAATTAAAGCTAAAACAAGAGCTAGAATTGTCTGAATAGGAACCACTATCGCTACATATTCAACGGTGTTCTTCAAGGCAACCCAAACTCGTTCATCATCCGCCACCCGGAAGAAACTTTTTAAGCCAATAAATCGATAATTCAGTTCTCCTAAAATCCGGACTTTATGAAAAGCCAGAAAAATTGCATAGGCAATCGGCAGAATTACAAAGGTTCCTATAACTATTACTGTAGGAGCCATGAAGGAGTAGCCAGTTAAAGCTTCTCTCACCCTTTCTTTTTTCAAAACTACTTTCATAATTAGCTCCCTCTCCTACTAAAATCATCGATTAACTAGCCGCCCGAATTTCCTTATTAGCTGACTTTTGGGCTTTCAGCATAGCCTTCCGTAGAGATTGTTCGCCGATTAAGGAACTAATAAACTGATTGTTAAAATGAATAAGAATGCTTGGTAAATTCTCCCCAGATTGCCAGATTGTTGCATAATTAGAACCCTCAACAAAAGGAGCGTATAAAGGATTTTGAGCATATCCGAGTTCTGCTAAAATAGATTTACGTGCAGGTAGGACAAGCCCTTCACTTGCCCAGGCTTTCATTCCGTCTTTACTCGTCAAATAGGAAAGAAGCTGCCAAGCCGCATCTTTATGCTTAGTCTTTTTATTCATTACGTAAGCAACCGTATAAGCCATTGTTCCTTTTTTGTCATTAAGGTTAGGAACTTCAGCGGTTGCAAATTCAAGTTGCGGAAATGTATCTTTTAAGTAAGGAATTGCCCAGCTTCCTTCGATTACCATTGCCGCTTTACCTTGGCCAAACAAATCACTACCTGAGTTAGCACCCATATCTGAAGGTTGAGCCGAAGACTTATCTTTTCGATATTGATCGATAACGAGTTGAAGACCTATTAAGCTTGCTGGAGTAGCGAATGCGGCATTGCCATTTTTGTCAACTAAACTGCCGCCAAATGCCGTCAGCATAAAGTATTGTCGAGATAGGTCTGGAAATAGACCAAAACCATAGCGATCGATTCTACCATCTCGGTTTTTATCTACAGTAAGTTGTTTGGAATACTGACGTAGTTCAGTCCAAGTTTTGGGAGGTTCGGTAATTCCTGCTGATTGAAACGCTTGTGTGTTGTAAAAAAGAGCCAGAGTGGAAAAATCTTTGGGCAATCCATAGATTTGATTACCCAGTTGAAACGCCTTAAGTAAGGATGGTTCAAAGTCCGCTAGGTCAACTTGGTCATTAATATAAGAATTCAGAGGTTCGAGTACCTCATATTTCATTAATAATGGTGCTTCAAATGCATCTAAATAAAAGAT
>JALYGX010000080.1 GCA_030776905.1 Cyanobacteriota bacterium
ACTTGTTGCACAAACGACTTGCCATTTTTCTTCTGGCGATTTCCCCAACTCCAATAGGCACCAGATTGGCGATACTCCGGATCGGCGACCACCTGCGCGACTCGCTCTCCTGCCAATTCCTGAGACACGTATCCCCCCGTGATATTCTTCTGGAACCAGGGGAAGAGTTTCTGAAACAGGGGATAGTGGTTTCTAAATAGCGGGGTGTCTGCAACACAGCCCGGATAGAGGGAACTGAAGGTAATGTGGGTTGACTCGTGATAGCGCCGATGCAGCTCTCGCATGGTCAATATGTTGCAAACCTTGCTGTCCTTGTACGCTTTGACGGGTTCAAATTTCTTGCCATCGATCATTGAGATTGGCTCTTTAAAGCCCTCTGCCAAGCCCTCTAGTTCGCCTAAATTGGGCTGCGGTGGAATCTTCCCGCCCAGTTCGTCTGGGTTGTGGGTTACGGTTCCCAAAATAACGAGCCTGCGATCGCGATAAGAAGACTTCTTCAAATCCTCAAGCATCAGGTTGCATAAGAGGAAATGACCGAGGTGATTGGTGGTAACGGTCAACTCGTAGCCTTCTGGACTTCGCAACGGCTCCTTTAATAGAGGCATATAAATTGCGGCGTTGACCACCAAAGCGTCTAGGGACAAGCCGCGTGCCCTGAAGTTTTCCACAAACCGTCGAACGCTCTGCAAGGAGCCTAGGTCGATATGGATAAGGGTGTAGCTGTCTTGGGGTATTCCCACGGTTTGGGCAGCTTTTGCCCCCTTCTCTAAATCCCGACAAGCCATTACTACGTGCCATCCCCTATTAGCAAGGGCTTTCGCGGCGTACAAGCCTACCCCCGAAGAGGTACCTGTGATTACAACTGTTGGCTTCCGATCTTGTGCCATTTTGTTAAAACTTCATTAATCGCCGTTGACCGTCTCTATGATCTCATAGCACTGAGCTACTAAAAGCACTTTCCTACCCCATGTGTAGTTTCACGAAATCAATTACAGCTTTCAGTCCTTGCTGAGTCTTTAAATTCGTAAAAACAAAAGGTTTGTTGCCTCGCATCTTTTTAGTGTCCCGTTCCATGACGGCTAAGTCTGCGCCTACCATAGGGGCAAGGTCGATTTTGTTAATGACCAACAGGTCAGACTTAGTGATTCCTGGTCCTCCTTTACGGGGAATTTTGTCACCAGCCGCAACATCAATTACGTAGATGGTTAAATCGACGAGTTCTGGACTGAATGTTGCCGCTAGGTTATCGCCGCCACTTTCTAAGAACACTAGATCTAGGTCGGTAAAGCGGTGTTCTAGCTGTTCGATCGCTGCCAAGTTCATTGAGGCATCCTCTCGGATAGCGGTGTGAGGGCAACCCCCAGTTTCAACCCCAAGAATGCGATCGCTCTCTAGCGCCTGACTTCGCACCAAAAACTGGGCATCTTCCTGGGTATAAATATCATTAGTGACAACAGCGATGTGACTCGACTCACGCATTGCCTTACACAAAGCATCAAGTAGAGCCGTTTTTCCCGAACCTACAGGGCCAGCAATTCCAACGCGAAAAGCACTCATAGCAATTTGAGATTGTGGATTTTAGATTTCAGATTCATTTTCTGTCTCAGGCACATACTCTAGGCAATCTCCTGGCTGAACGTTGTAGGCTGCACAGATGGCAGTTAGTACATTTTCAGCAGGATAGGCTGTAGGGTCTGGATATATCCTATAAGCGGTACTCCTAGGCAATCCCGTCCGTTTCCAAAACTTGTAATTTGTGTTATCCCCATTGGAGTGAGCTAGGGCTTTGATTTTGTTATAGATGGGCATTCCCGCACAGACTCAAAAGGGGGCTACATCGTGACTACCTCTGCTGTGAACTTTACAAAAATTTCCCAGTTTCAGGAATTCCCATATTGCGGAATTCCCATTTATGGGAATAAAATAAAAGGAGTCAGCTACCTCTACGTAGATATGGAAGCAATACATCAGGCGCTTCGACTGAACTACACTCGCATCTCAGAGAGCATCCAAACCGAGCTAACGTTCCTGTCTGAACTCTCAGAACTTACTGACGATGAAAGGTTTAGACAGTCCATTGCTGAGGTAAT
>JALYGX010000081.1 GCA_030776905.1 Cyanobacteriota bacterium
TCTGACCAAGCTGTTAAACAGTTGCGCGAAGAACTCGATCAGTTGAAAAAAGAAAATCAAGAACTCAAGAGTCGCATGGAAAACTTGGAAGCTAAAACTAAGTAAGCGTTTACAACAGCTAAAGCAAACAAGTGTGCTCTTATCATAGGTGGTACTAATACCAATTTTTGATGTAGTTGCACTAAATGCACACCTTCATAAGGGCGCACAGCCGTGCGCCCCTACGCTAAATTTCAGGCAATATCAAAGGAAATTGTAGGAGAATAGCTATCGGTTGTATTAGCTAACTCTTGCTGTATCTAGAAAGCGGGAAATGAATTCACCGTACTCATCTTTCATCGGCAATTCCTCCTCTACCTTGATACGACGCCGGGTGACGCTTACTTCTTTTTCCAAGACAGGATTGTAGCCTGGTTTTTCATAGTCTTCCCAATACAAACCCACCCCGCGACGTTGCCAAAGGGGTAATTCATTGAAATTGATGCCATGTTGAAAAAGTAACTCGTTTTTGAAGGCAACTGTTTGACTATCTAATATCGTCGTTGCCTTCCTCGCCGTCTCACCTGATTTGCGTAGCGTCCAGTAACACCAACCATTTAGGGCGCAGCGCGTAGCATCGGCTTGTCGCCAACGGAAGTAATCAATAACTTGCGATCGCTCTACACCCAGCCAGACGCGACTATCGAAGTTTACAACTAGTTGAGAAGCATGGGTAAAAGTGCCACTGGCAATGCTAGCAGAGATGGAAACAACTTTTTCCAGACTGCGGTCAAAGGCATCCCAATTGGGCGGAAAAAGTACAGAAATTTCATCGCTTTCGGTGTAAGCGTAAATGCCGTGAAGTTCCTCTAGTAATGCTGAAGCGGTTTGTACCATCAGCTTATGAAACTTTAAGTCAAATGGTCTTTGGAAGTGTGACTTGGTAAATTGCGAGAATGAGCGACCATCAACACGAATCACGACCCAGGCACCTGGTAAAAGACGCAGGGTGTGGAAGTATTCAAGCGATCGCATCCGTTGCTCAAATTCATCGCTATCCATCGGTAACCTCCTCTCCAGCCCACGGACGAACCTCAAAACCGGACTTACCAGCCATCTTCACGTAGAACAGCTTGTCAAAACCTTCCGCATAACATGGGCGTTCTAGTCTCTTGATTGTGGCGTAAATCGCTACATCTGGCACTCTAGCTTTCCCTGATCGCAAGGAATTGCGTTTGAGGGAATGGTTTATCTGGGATTTAAAGTAATAACCGATAATCTCAGCCTCATATAGCTTGCCCAACTCGATCAGGACGGCACGCTCCTCAACTGTCACGTTGGTGTTATCGACAACCACAGAATGTTCTGCCTGTAAAGCCTCTGTGATCAATTGTGCCTGCCTTCTGTTGCGATTTTTGTTGTTACGCATCAGGTCTTTGCTAACGTGTACGTGGCTTGCCGCAAATTCTTTGCCAAAGAATGTACTCTTCCCAGAAGCCTGGAGACCAATAAAGATAACTAATTCCATATTCAATTGCTAAAACAAGGGACAAGTCACGGTAATCTGTGTGCGGTAAACTTAGAATCTTCATGATTACCGAAGCGTTCTTCAATTATTCGTTGGCGCAAACGCCTGCCCGGTTACGATTGAAAATAATGGAGTAGTTCGCAATGGGCGATCGATACAGCCAAAGTAAGTGGCAAGAGCCAGCTATTTGCCGCATTTTAGACGCCAATTTAGACCGAGCCAGAGAAGGCTTGCGAATTGTTGAAGAGTGGTGTCGCTTTGGTCTCAATAGTGCCCCGATGGCGGGTGAATGCAAGCAAATGCGCCAGGAATTAGCGATCTGGCATACCCAGGAACTTCGAGCAGCACGGGATACCCCTGGAGACTTGGGTACTGAGCTAACTCATCCAGGGGAAGAACAACGTTCTAGCATCCAGCAACTGTTGCAGGCAAATCTTTGTCGTATCGAAGAAGCGCTGCGGGTGTTGGAAGAATATGGCAAGCTGTATAACCCAGACATGGGCGTTGCGTTTAAGCAGATGCGGTATCGAGTTTATACCCTGGAGAGCAATCTAGTCGTACATCGCCGTCATCAGCTATTGGAGCGATCGCCTCTTTACCTGGTTACATCAGCTTCAGAACAGTTGTTTGGCACTGTAGAAGCTGCCCTCCAAGGGGGACTAACCCTCGTACAATACCGAGAAAAAACAGCAGATGATTCGGTGAAACTCTCTCACGCTCAGAAACTGCGCCAAATGTGCCATCACTACGGGGCATTGTTTATCATGAATGACCGAGTTGATTTAGCCCTAGCCGTTGATGCAGATGGCGTTCATTTAGGACAACAGGATGTGCCGATCGCTTTTGCACGGCAACTCCTCGGTTCACAACGCTTGATCGGTCGCTCTACGACAAACCCAGATGAAATGCAACGTGCGATCGCAGAAGGAGCAGATTACATTGGCGTTGGACCCGTCTACGAAACACCGACCAAAGCGGATAAAGCTGCCGCTGGACTAGATTACGTACAATATGCGGCAAAACACGCGGCAATTCCCTGGTTTGCGATCGGGGGAATTGACCCCAATAATATCGATGATGTCCTGAATGCTGGTGCCGAGCGAGTCGCGATCGTTCGTGCGATCATGCAAGCAGATCAGCCGACTCTAGTGACACAGTATTTCCTCTCCCAACTTACACGAGTACAAACTCTGCGCAGTATTGAAGCCCGCGTTTCTCAATCTCATGTCTAACACTAGCGATCAGATTACCCTTCAAGTCAATGGTGAATCCCATACCTGCTCTCTTCACACTCCACTCCCTCAATTACTAGAACAGCTTGGCTTAAATCCACGCTTGATTGCAGTGGAGTACAACGGTGAGATTCTGCATCGACAGTTTTGGTCTGAAACTCAGATGCAAGAAGGCGACAAGATTGAGATTGTGACCATTGTTGGCGGCGGTATAGCTTGTGAGTGCTGAGTGCTGAGAAAGACAGTAGGAAGTACTCGGCATCCTCACTAAAGCGCCTTCCCTGGCTCCCCTCTCCAATTCCCAAGAATACGGCTATCTTCGGAAATCCCTCCAGTGTGGCTTCCCCAGCAAATAAAAGGTAACGTTACATTAAGAAAAGGATCGGTAATGCCCTGGCTACCTGACCCAGGCTCTCTTCCTTAAGACTTGTCGGTCGAAAGATGTTTTGAGAAACTAGAGCCGCTAAACTTTAACTCAGCTTGGACGGTAACAATTCTCTTATGCGTAACAAACTTTTTTCAGCAGTCAAACCCCTTTTAAAATCTCTGGTCGTCTTCGGGCTGATATTTACCTTGGTATTAGGTAACGCGAGTACCGCTCTAGCCGCTCGTAGTGGAGGACGAATCGGTGGCGGTTCCTTCCGGGCACCAAGCAGCCGCACCTACTCATCTCCTAGTAGCGGCTACCGCGCACCTGTTGGTGGCTATGGTGGTGGATATGGCTATGGATATGGTGGTGGCATTGGATTTCCCTTTCTGTTTCCCTTCTTTGGCATTGGAGGCGGATTTGGTGGTCTGTTCGGTATCCTGATTTTCTTTGCGATCGCAAACTTTTTAGTACAAGCCTTCCGTCGTGTTGGTAGTGATGGTGATAACGACGTTCCAGGCTACAGCAATCCCAAAATTTCTGTAGGGCGCGTGCAAGTGGGTCTTTTGGAAGGCGCTCGCGGTCTACAAAAAGAGCTAAATGAGTTAGGACTTAGTGCAGATACGGGTTCTGCGGTTGGTAGAGCGCAAGTTCTACAAGAGTCCACTCTGGCTTTACTGCGTCACCCAGAATACTGGGTTTATGGTGCTGCTCAATCTCAGCAGACGGCACTGGAAGCCGCAGAAGCGAAATTCAATCAACTGGCACTAGCTGAACGTAGCAAGTTTACAGAAGAAACCCTCTCTAACGTTAACAACCAGCTCAGAGAAGGTAAAACAAACGCTTCTTTAACTGGCAGTGGTGGACAGCTAGCAGCCACAGAAGCGCCTGGTGAATACATTGTTGTGACGATTTTGGTGGGTACTGAGGGCAAGCTAGAACTACCAAAAATCAACAGCTCAGATGACCTGCGTCAAGCTCTGCGTCAGATTGGTGGTATCTCTAGCGATCGCTTACTCGCTGTAGAGATTCTCTGGACGCCCCAAGCAGAAGGCGACACCCTGACTTCCGATGACTTAATGGCTGGGTATCCAGACCTACAGTTAGTTTAACTGTTTGACCATATCTAAATACTTGTAGGGGTAGGTTTTATGCCTACCTTTTTTTGTTTGATGGAAGTTTCCCAGATTTGGTATGACAATTTATTCTTTGGCAGTCCTTTGAGGAAATGAACTTGCAGGAGGAGGAGGAAGAGGAATATCCTCAACTGTCCTAATCCTGATTCCCTTTCTAGAGAGACAAGCCTCCATCTCTGTCTTGTCCTTGCTAGCTATGATGTCCTGGTGCGCCCAACCTAATTTGTTGCTGGGCAATTTAACCTCTACCCAACCCCCTTTTGTCTGCTTTCCGGTAACGACGAGCGGCTCTTTCAAAGATTCAACAACATTATCCCGAAATGGAGCAGGCTCAGAGCGTAGATTGCCATTAACAAAAACTGAGCAAAATTTACTTTCTGGGGATGGAGAAGGGCTAGGAGTAGCGTCCTGCTTAGGATTGGTCGGTGTTGCTGTGTTGACCGAGTTGACCGCAACTGGGGCAGGTGATGTCGGTTTGCGAGTAGAGATGCCAATTGCCAAAGCCACAGTAGCTACAGCTCCTCCAATTCCAGCTAGTAGCAGAAATTTGTTAGGGAAAGTAGAAACAGAACCAGGGCTGGTTTGTGAACCTGCCAAGCTCGATGATGAATTTACGGCAGGAGTCGAGTTTTTTGACTGTAGCGTGGTTTTGAGTTTGGAATCTGGCAGTACTAAACTAGGCGTGGAAGGTAAGGAATTCAGTTGGTTCTTGATATGCCCCTCATTGGCGTTATCTTCAGATGCAGCCGTTGTGTTCATCAGTGGCTCAACAGCCATTGGTATATACTGTGGCTCCGGTATATACTGTGCCTTCGCTGCACTATTCGTTTGTACTCCCTCATCAGCCTCATCTTCAGATTGGGAAAGATTGGCTAGCTTCAAAGCCACTCGTTCTTCAATCGGTGCTACATCTTCATCTCTAAGTCCCAGCGACTGTTGAAAACCCCTCAACTTCTCTCGCTCTTGAGTATCCAGAGGGTAGTTATTAGCGATCGCTTTGGCAAACTCCCGCTTATATCGTTGCAATTTTTTCTCATACTCTTGATAAGGTTTCAGGACTTCAGTTTCAATAGCAATACAATCTACAGAGGTTAACGGCAAAGTCTCTGCAAGCTTGTTTAAAATATAGCGACCTGCTTCCGAAATCTCTCCACGATTTACCCAGGTTTCGACTTGTTTGCGATACTTCAGTTTTGGGTTATCAGTTGGGACTAGGAGTAGCTGAATTTTATCTCCCCCCTCGACGGGATAAAACTCTGGCTTAATAGCTGGTGCAGCTACTTGAACTTTGTTGCTAGCGTACTCATGTAACTCATCAACGGAAATCCAACCGTCACTATCTAAATCTGCTGCTCCCGTTCTAATTCCCTCGACTAAGTAACGAGTGTAGACGGAGTGGTCAAAACCCTCCGGGTCAAAGAAATTCTCAGTAGAGGTGAAAGACGCCAAGAGCGATCGCCTTTCGCCACTTAGTTGGGTTTTAATGTCTGCGGTGTTATCGTCATTTTCCGTCATTTCCCGATCTGATACGCTACTGAAGCAATAGTCTAGGATTACTACCTGGTGCTGACAGGGACTGTTGCTCATGAGGTCACGCACAAAACTTACGGGAATAGCCGTTAGCCTAACCAGCTCTGGTCTAGGGCTTTTGCGAGTGATGGACGTTGCAAAGTAAAGTTGAGCGTTATCATCCCGAACAATATGACCGGAAAAAAACAGCAGCACTACGTCAGTGTTAGTGCGACCTGAAAACAATGTTTCGAGCGCTTCCCGCATTACGGGAGGATTAGGATTCGACAGGAGTTTCACCTCGTCAAAAGCGCTCATCTCTGAAGGCTGCAAAACTTGCTGCATTGCCTCTACTTCTCTGACCGCACCAGGGAGTGGGCTTAAATCAGACCCGTACTCACTAACCCCAATCAGGAGTGCTATTTTTGCCATTTCTAATTTCCTAAGCTGCTACCAATTGCTGTGCGTTCAAGTCTGGATAATGAAAGACCCTTGTGAACTTAATATTGGATGCACCTGTGGTTCTAGCGTCTTGAAGGTTATTGAGAGTACACGACCCTGATTTAAACTTCTGGTTTCCCTCAGTTATATCCTGCTCAAAATGCAACTATCCACTAAAGCTTTAAATCTGAGCAGAAGCGATCGCATTTTGGTTGCCCTATCGAGCAGGAATTGCGATCGCTCCTCCATCGCCAAAAAATACCGCCTTAAACTTTATTCCTTTGCTGGCGACGTGATGCCGCGTTTGGTCAGATTCTCTTCGAGTTTCCTTATGAATTCTAAGTCCTCCTCAGGCAGGGGCTGACTTCCAGTTGGCAATAAGTTCTCACCTATAGAGGGCTTCTTCTCTAGGAAGGTGAATGCCTCCCGGAACTGCTGCGGACCTACCTCAATGGGCGCGTCAAAGTGGCAGGGAATAATCCGCATGAAATACCACTTCGCCACCTTGTCTGCCCAGTCGAGTACGTCCCTAGGCGCTTGGTTGAAAATGAACGTCTGTAGTATGGGTGCCACAACCGGACGACCACCTCCTCGCAGCGCATTGAATGACTGCTTCCAATCGGTCTTCCATCTGAACGGAAACAAACCAAAATACGCCTTCCTTGACCGCTCTGGCGCTTTGAGGGCATCGCGAAATGCTTGCCCAAGTCCAATCGCCTCCAAGGCGCTTGGAGCGAAGTACAAAGCAAACAGCGAAATACGCTGCCATCCCTTGCGGCGGTTTGCCTCACTGTCTTCAACCACCTCGAATGCATTGTCTCTGGCGTGGAACAGTAAAGGGTATGGGTCAAGTTGGACAATCTCTGGCGGCTTCTCTGGCACAGAAAGTACCGAGTCTGTCACAAGTAGTGTACGCGATCGCTTATGCAATAAGGCAACTTCTTCAAATGAACCCCGTCCGAGATTAATACTCAGCACCTCGTAGTCAAACTCACCCGCAAACGGGGCGTCACCGCTATTCTCCGGCAGCACCTGCGTCCGCTTGGTGGGGAAGCCGAGCCAACTCAGGGGCAGATTCAGCGGAAAGCTCCACTGATTCGCGGTCACGAAAACCTGTGAAGCAGGAAACTGTCTAGCGAAGGGACCAACGAAGACTTTGTGTTCTAAGCCAGAGGCGGTTGGTAGGATGATGTACTTAACTTCGCCGTGCTTCGCCTCCAACTCCTTGACGAGGCGGATACACTCTTTTGTCGGTGCGACTGGCGCATAGACGAGGAGACCGCCTTTTTCAAGCTTAACGACACTCATGCGAATCGGTACGACAGTGTAGAGGATGCCCTGCAACTGGTCAAAAGTCCAGATGGTGTCCTTAACGACTTCTTTGCGCAGTGTTCGCCGCCTATTGTATGGGTAGAGTGGCACAGCCAGCCAAAACCGCCATGACCAGTCCCCAGGAGTGATACTCGGACTATCCTGTTGCCCCTGTCCCAGCGACTGTGCCCTTAATAGGTGCGTCTGATACGCTTTCCGAAGTGGTTCTATCCACTCCACGGTTCCCTCCCTAATTCCCAAAACTTTGGTTACTGATTGTCTCATCAGATTGCCATCTTGAAGTCAGCTACAGTTAGCTTGGCATCTGTTAAGTTAGCTCCACTAAACCTAGCTTCACTCAAATCTGCTCCTCTTAAATCGGCACAGCTAAGATTGGCTCCTCTCAAATCTGCCTCGCGCAGGCAAGCGTCAGTTAGGTTGGCTTTACTAAGGTTTGCCTCTCGTAAGTCGGCAAGCTCTAGGTTTGCCCTATTTAGGCTAGTGCTAACCAAGTCAGTCTTACTCAGGGAGGCTCTACTTAAATTAGCATCGCTCAGGTCTGCTGCTGTTAAGTCAGCTCCACTGAGGTTGACCTCACTTAAGTTAGCGCAATTCAGCTTGGCATTACTTAGCTGAACGTCCCTCAAAGAGTGCTTTGCTAACATTGCACACCTCAAGTTGGCATTTCTGAAATTCCTTTCTCCGGCAGCATAACGACCAAGCAGTTCATCAGGCATTAACCTTATTAATAAGGCAACAGAGTCTCCACTTTTACACCAAGACGCTCCCCCTAACTTCGCCACCGTGTTCACAGCTACCTCATCATAGGCAGGCATGACAACCCCATTGCACGCATCCCACTCACCACCCAGCATAAAGGCAATGTCTTGTGCTGCCGTTGAGGAGTCAAATAAGAGCACGTAGGGTGTAGCCTTTGAAATTTGCTTCCAACCCGTGAACTGATTTAGAAGTTCAGAAAATCTTCTTCGTGGTAAATCTTTCATATAGTGTCTGCTCAGACAAGTAATAGCTCCCACCGTCCTGGGTTGTCTTTTGAACTAAGACGGTATAAGAGTTATATTCTGTCGTTATTAACGCCAGCTCATCTGTCGTAGGTACTCTTAGCCCTGTTGTCTGTCCAAAGTGCGATCGCTTAACTTGGAATTTCCCTTCTTAAATGAATAAATCTACCTTAATGCTGATTATTAAAGATGTAGGGACATACTTTAGAGAGAGCACCCTTTCTTTAACTCTGTGGTAA
>JALYGX010000082.1 GCA_030776905.1 Cyanobacteriota bacterium
ACCTAGACCCCAACGGCTAACTGCTGTTTCAGTTGCTCAGAAAGCCAGGTAGAAAAACACTCATTGAGCAGTCGCTGACGCATAGAGGCATCTAGCTGGGCGGGAATAAACTTCTCCAATCGTACAATTAAAAACCAGTCTTCCAAGCGTGTCGGCGGCGACAGTTGTCCGGGTTGAGATAAACGTAATAGTTGTGCTAGTACCGGGTGGGGCACGCTGAGTTCGATTGGACCTATCAACCCGCCTGTTTGAGCCTCTGCTCCTTGGGAGTACTCCCGTGCTAAATCGGCAAAAGACTGTTCGCCTTCTTGAATTCGGAAATAAAGTTCTTGTGCAATCCCTGGATCTTGAGTCCGAATCAACGAGTAAATCACTCGGTCTAATTGTCCTTTGCGGCTAAGGAAATAAGATTCCAGTTTGTGACCCCAGGTTGCTTGTTTAAATTTTTCAATCAACAGCCCCCGCATTGCCAAGGCTTCTAGTTGCGCTTCCGTCATGCGGTGATGCTGGAGCCATGCGAGTTTTGCTGCCTGATCGCTAATCTGATTTTTCTCGTAGAACTGCTGAGAGACTACGGTTTTCTCCTCAGGCGTACAGCTAAAGGAGACGATCGCTTGATCGATAATCAGTTCGCGCAGCAACGACGGCAGCAACTGATAACCCGCTAATAGGGGAATAATTTCCTCGGCGCTAATAGTGCGATCGCCAACTTGCAAGACTACGCTCATACCAAACAATATGCTTTACGTCAAGTACCCTTGGTAGAAGCCAGGAAATACTACTTAAATTCTATATAGAAAAACGAGTCAGGGTAACCTTTTCCCTGTACTTCATTAGTATCTCTTAATGGCGATTTGAGAACTATAGTTGCAGTGGAGACCTCATCACCGAAACATTATCTATCAATAACCCAGAGTCAAAAGCTCCATCACCTACATCTACCACGCCAAGGCCAAAGCTGTATGTTCCACCTGCCGTGAATGTATAGGTGTAGTTTTTAAATCCCGTTTGATAGTAAAAGTCTGTTGAGTTTATGAGAGAGCTAGGAAAGGCCGAGAACGTATCAGCAAGTTTTGTATGACCAGCTTGGGAAAGCGTTACAAATGCAAAATCATTAAAGCCTTCGGATTGTATATCATCTGTCATGAAATTCCAATCAAAGCTTAAAACGTCACCTGCATTTACTGTAAAGGTAGTACTGAGCGCAGAGCCTTCATATACTTCTCCCAAATTTGTTAAGTCATTAACTCCTATATGTAGAAAATTTGCTAGCTCGACTATATCGACAGTTTGCAGTGAAAACGTATCTAACTGAGCTTGTTGACTTCCCTCGGTTGGGCCACTACCGTATTTAGATGTTTCAATCCGTGCTCGACCGATTGTCTCCCAACCGGTGAAATCGGCTTGCTCAAAACCACCATTGGTAACTTGACAAGCATCAGCACTCTGAGCAGCGACCAAAGATGAGGCAATACCAAAAAGGCTTCCCAGATTTAGCAAGCCTGCTATACCCGTTATCAAAGAGAAACGCAGACAGGATGTTGAGGAAAACATAGAACTCCTTCTTGCTTGGATGACCGATTGGCAATGAGAAGATTTTGAATTGCGATCGCCAATAGGCTCTTTTACTAGTAGCGGCAATCCTCTATGAACACCCTAACTCTCAAGATTTTGGTGATTTCCTCTTAGTTGCTTATGCCCTAAACTTAAAATTTTTATAAATTTTACTAGAGGAAATACACAATTTTAGGATGGAGTCTTATCAATTTTTATTGATAAGACTCCTTTCAACAAATGTATCAATGAGTACATCAAGGTTTTATTCAGTTCGCTCCTAAAGACATACTAAATGCTTTGTCTTATATTTCATCAATGTTTTATAAACATAATATAAATATTTAACAAAGTTTTTATAAAGCTTTGGATAAAGTTTTCATGAAGTACTGCTCACGCTTCTGTCATTGCCAGGGCGCGGCACTGCCGCGTCCTTAGAGCCACTGGTTCAGATGATTGATTTTTGGCAAACCCTAGAAGCTAGTTACTCAATCAACGTTTTAGATGTTTGTGTAACAAACTTTTTTCAGTCTCCTAACCTCTAGATGATAACGTTGCTGCCAACTACCAAATCTGCTGCACTGACCTTGTCTAGGACAGCGATTGTCCGGAAAAGGAAAAAACCATCAACACCATCTGGATTGATTTGAACCCTAGTATTTAAGCCCTGCGGCACAAACTCTAGATAACCATCAGCAACGGGGTCAACGCCGTTGTAGTTAAGCTCCGCTAACACATTGCTCAAGACCAACTTATCGTCGTTGATGTTGAAGTCGAGAATTCTGTCAGTTCGTTCGTCCAAGCTATTGTAAACAAATTGATCGCTGCCCATCCCCCCCGTAAGGATATCGCTATTTAAACCACCAACTAGAAGATCATCACCAGCACCACCAATGAGAGTATCCGAACCTTCAAGACCAAGGATAATGTCGTTACCGTTAGTACCAGTAAGCCTATCATTGCTAGAGGTACCAACAATTTCATTGACGACAACGGCCTTTAAACTTGCGGTAGTAACGTTTTCCAGTATGGCTATTGTTGTGAAGGGGAATGCACCCTGAATACTATCTGGATCGACTTGCACCCTGGTTCTCGATCCATCCTGCACAAACTGTAGATAACCATCAGCAATTGGGTCAATGCCGTTGTAGTTGAGTGCCGCAAACAGATTGGTGAGGACAAGCATATCCTCATTAACATTAAAGTCAGTGATGGTATCAGTCCGTTCGTCAAAGTTATCGTAGACGAATTGATCCCTACCCTGACCACCTATAAGGCGATCGCCATCAAGACCACCAACTAGAACGTCGTTCCCCCCGCTTCCGTTCAGCGTATCCCGACCTTGAAAACCTCTAATAATGTCGTTACTCTCAGTACCAATCAACGGCTCATTATCTGATGTGCCGCTGATTTCATTTAGGATTTGAGGCAAGGATGAGAAGAACAGATGCTGATTCAAGTCGCCTAGTACAAGCACAGCAGGCGAACTGCCAGAAGTGAGGTTCAAGTTGGTGCTGTCATTCGTTACCTGTTGACCTACAGCGTTAGCAATAGTCTCGCGAAAAATGTCCATTTTCTCTTTGTCAATCGGCTTGAGTGAAACTTTGTTTTCCTGGGAAGTTCTCATCTATAACAGTGGTAAGAGCGTCGTTTTTCTTACCAGAATCTGTCTCAATTACATTCCAATACAGAGCCATGCCCAGGCAGCAATAAACAACCGCAGGCAAAGCCTCTTAAAGGAGTAAATTGATAATTCCGCAATTTGACGGAGATAGATTAAAATTTACCTTAAAATATCTTAATCAAAAACTGTCTAAGCTTTCCAAAGGGCAAAAAATCGCGTATCTTTACTGAAACTTTAAAATGGCTAAAGCTATTGTGTTGAAACGATAAAGTTAAGAGTCAAACAAATTTAGCAAAGTGCTGATCAAGTACCGCTCAAGTCAAAACTTCATAAATAGTTACAAAAAAATAAAACAAGTTAGATAAACTCAGCTTTCGCTCATAAAAAACAAGCGTTGTCCTTTTTGGCTACGGGGCAGATACAAAGTCTGCAACTACCGGGAAGTGGTCGGAAGGGTAAATGCCCTGCCATGCAAGAGTGTCTACCTTGACTTGCCGTAGCGTGAGTCGGCTGTCATAGTAAATCGTATCGAGAGCAAGAAAAGCTTTACCCGTGAAGTCGTGGAAGCTCAACTGATGCTCTAATTCAACACCAGCAAGGGCGTCGTGGAGGTGTAACCCATTGGGCAAAGGACGCTGTAGAGCTTCTCGCGGTGCTGTACCAGGAGCAGCATTAAAGTCACCTGTAATAAATAAAAAAGATTCAGCTAGCTCTAAATGTCCCATGTGATCAGCTTGTAACAACATGCAAGCGCGATCGCCTATTAGTCTTACACTCAGTTCTTGCGCTTTGCCACTTTTGTAGTCGAGATGGGTATTAAAAACGGTAATTTTTCGTCTCTCACCCGCAACGGCAAACACAGCCCAACTAGCCATACGGGACACAGCATTACCCCAATCAGAACTAATACTACCGGGGAGTTCAGGGGTGTCGCTTAAGAAAAAATCATCGCTCTTCAGGCACTGCAATCGTCCAGGACGGTAGAAGATGGCACAATATTCATCTGTACCGGTGCCTGTGCGGTCATATCCTATGCTTTGGTAATCGGGTAGTAATCGATGCAAATCAAGTAGCTGGTGTGCCTTTCCTTCCTGAGTACCAATGATATCCGGTGCATAATGAGCGATTAGCGCGGCTACTGCGTCTTTGCGCACTGTCCAGGCATTTTTACCAGGGTCAGGCTTGTCGTAGCGCAAATTGAAGCTCATGACTTTAAGTTCCATGCCTGGATTTTACCAATTGGCGATCGGAACCGGATACCTGTTTGGTGTGAAAGGTGTTCAACCAAACATGATATTAGACGCCAATTTTCAGGCGACTCCTGCTGCTGACTCGACGTAGGTAGTAACCGGAGACGTTCCCAACACCGCTCCAATTGTCGTACCGCAAGCATCCGCAATCAACGTTTTACCTGCACGAGGCAGTTCGCCCTTGTCGTCAATATATCCCCCTTGAATGCCCACACCCGACAACGTGCCAACGGTGTCAAATAAATCTACAAACGCCAAAACTAAGGTAATGGCGAGTAAATCCCAGAGATTAGTTTGACTTAGCTGAGTGAGTCCGATTAGAGATTGTCCCAGCAAAGCTCCAGGTCACTGGGGGAAGGCGATAATTCCTTGAGGCCAAGCAGCGATGCCGAAAATCCATCCGAGTAAAGCCGTAGCTAAAATCCCCCATAGCAGTGCTCCTTTGATACGTCGAGCAACGAAGGCAGAGGTGATGAGAATTCCGGCAATTGCCATTAATGTTGTCGGCTGACTCAAGTCGCCCAAAGCGGTTTTTGTTGCAGGATTGGCGACAATTAGACCCGCACCCCCTGTTTTTGGATCGCCAGCTAGGGCAATATAGGCAAGAAACAAGCCAATTCCAGCAGCCGTTGCTTGTTTGAGGCATTCTGGAATGGCATTGACAACGTAGGTACGAACATTGGATACGGTCAAGGCAATGGTCAAGAGTCCCTCAAGTAATACCGCTGTCAGAGCAACACGCCAACTGATTCCCAATCCCTTGACGATTGAGAAGGTAAAAAAGGCGTTTAGCCCCATACCAGGAGCCATAGCAAAGGGGTAATTGGATACGATACCCATGAGGAGGGATGCGATCGCACTAGAAATCGCCGTCGCAATGACCAACTCTCCAAACAAATCCTGTGGCTGTTGTAAGAAAATGGCATTGGATAAAATTCCCGGATTAACCGCAAGAATGTATGCCATTGTCATAAAGGTAGTGACACCCGCCAGGACCTCAGTCCGGATATTCGTTCGGTATTGCTCAAAATTAAAGAATCGAGCAATCGCTCCCTGCCACCCAGAGGGGGGTGGGGATGGAGCAGGACTTCTGCCTGTTTCGCGATCGCTTAACTCATTAGCTTCCCGATGACTCATAGCTGTAGACCGACACACACCACATCTAAGATTAAGGTCTAATCAGGTAATGTTTGGAATGATTCAACACAGTTCCCAAAAAGCCTCTGAGGTATAAAGCGCGATTCTATCTATATGACTTTGTCCAAAAAGCTATCTAACTCCTCTTTTCCCTGGTTTAGCATTGGCATAACCGCTATCTTTTTAGTCTCGATTGCCCTGCGCTTTTGGGGATTGGGTCGATTTAACGCCCTGGTGTTTGACGAAGTTTATTACGCTAAATTTGCCAACAACTACTTAACCGGGACGCAGTTTTTCAACGCCCATCCGCCGTTGAGCCAATACATCATTGCTATTGGCATCTGGATTGGCTCTCACCTTCCCATTGGGCAAGATACCGTCAACAGTTTCACGGGTTCTTTGCGTTCTACCTGGAGTTACCGCTGGCTCAATGCCTTAACGGGTTCCTTTATTCCTTTAGTGGTTGCTGCTCTCGCCTACCAACTAAATCGCCGTCGCACTTTTGCCTTGATTGCTGGCCTGTTTGCGGCTACTGACGGTTTATTCCTGGTAGAGTCCCGATACGCCCTAAATAACGTCTATCTGGACATCCTAGGATTACTCGGTCAGTTGTTTTTCCTGATAGCACTGGGTCAGCAAAAGCAGCGACGTTGGATTAGTCTTGCCTTATCCGGCGTGTTTTTTGGAGCCTCAGCCTGTATCAAGTGGAATGGCTTGTGGTTCCTCCTAGGCGCTTATGCTATCTGGGTAGCCGCTTGGATAATGCAGTTGCTCCGACCCAAAGTTGGGAGTCAACAGTTAGAAGTCAGGATGACAAAACTTTCCCAGATACCCCTGCAAAACCTGACTCAGTTGAATGTTTTCCACATTCTCTGGAATTTTGCGATTATTCCAGTTGTTACCTACAGCCTGCTCTGGATTCCTCACTTGAAGATGAATCCCACACCTGGATTCTGGGAAGCGCAAAAGGAAATTCTAGAATTCCACGATAGAATTGGCAATGGTCCGACTGTCCATCCTTACTGTTCAAGTTGGTACAGTTGGATCTTGATGTGGCGTCCGGTTGCCTACTTCTATCAAACGGCTCGTAACACCACTGAGGCAGCCCCGGCTTATCCTCCCTTGCCTGCTGGCGTCGGTAAAGTCATTTATGATGTTCACGCAATGGGAAATCCATTCCTGTGGTGGCTATCGACGGCGGCAATTGTGTTGTTGCTGCTGCTGCTGACTCAACGCTTTGTAGGAAAAGTCAATTGGAAAACTGCCTTAACTCCCCATACATTGATTGCGCTTTATTTAGTGCTTAACTGGCTAGCCAATTTATTGCCTTGGATAAGGGTGACTCGCTGTACGTTTCTTTATCACTACATGGGGGCATCTGTATTTTCTGCGTTAGCCTTGGCTTGGCTGGTTGACCGTTGGCTGCATAACCGTGACAAACCTCATTACCGTAGTGCTGGCGTCACTGTAATTGTTGTAGTCGTGCTGGCTTTTGTTTTCTGGTTACCCATCTATCTAGGTCTTCCCTTATCGTCTGCTGATTATCACCTGCGGATGTGGTTTTCTTCGTGGATTTAGAGGTTTTTGGGAATAGGGAATACGAGAGTCCAATTCTCTATTCTCCATTCCCAATTAGATAGATGGTTTCATAGGTTTTGCCACTAAAGTGAAAGGGATTAGCGGGTTTGAGTCATCTCTTATACCTTTTGCTTTCGCTTTTGTTCATCAATTTCGCTCCGAAGTTGGATGATTTCTTGGCGCAGGCTTTCCTCTCGTTCCTGCACTGCCTTCACCATTTCCTTGAGAGAATCAGCCACCGCCACTAATGCACGATCGCCTTCGGGGTCGAGTTGCTCAACGATCTCGATCACTTGGTTGTATTGCCCATCGATAATCAACCGTGCCCAGTGTCCCATTTGCTCAATGTAGCCAGTCATGTGGCGGGCGCGTTCGCTGAGGATTTGGATAATGGATTCGATCGAGATTGGGGAGTGGTGAATATGCATTAAAAAGTCGTCCCGCTTCAGGCGTAGCACAGTACAGGAACCAATGGCGATCGCACTAGCTGAACGGGGTTGACCATCTAATAGTGCCATTTCCCCTAAACTTTCACCCGGTGACATCGTGTTCAGTGTAATCTCCTTACCGTCTCGATCAAGGGTGAATATGCGTAGCTGACCTGTTTCGATTAGGTACAAAGCATCACCCGGATCGCCCCGATGGAAAAGAATCTGACCGTCTGCTAGATACAGAGTTTCCAGCAATTCCTTGTCTGAAAGTATCAATTTTCGCAGTAAGCTGATTGGGTCTGTCATCTGTATTAAAAGTGCTGAGTAGCCTGAAGCGAAGAGTGAGGATGTTGAGCAAGGAAGAAGCTTTTATTGAAGGTTGGTAGGGGTAGCTCGTGAGAGTCTTGTATACAAGGCGCGATAAACAGGTTCGCCACTAGAGAGAGTATAGATTTCCCGTTCGGTAGAAACTGGCAGAGGGTTGGTGGATAGCCACGTATCCGTGCCTTGTTTTTGGAAGGCTGGGTGAGAATCAAAGCGATCGCACATTTCCTTGGCTACCGCCTCGACATCGGACTGAAGAAACACAATGCCTTCAGCTATTAGGTAAGTGGCTAGGGTATCTACCAATTCTGGCTGCACCAATCGGCGTTTCGCCTGTCGCTTTTTAAACCAAGGGTCAGGAAATTGAATTGTAACGCGCTGCAATGTCCCAAGCGCCAAAGCATCCAGAAGTGGCGCTAAAGAGTTATTGACATTGCAAAACAAATAGTGGAGATTGCTCAATCCTAGCTTCAACGCATTAGCGTTTGCCTGCTCTACTAAGGGCTGGCGAATTTCTAAACCCAAAAAATTCCAGTCTGGTTGGAGTTGAGCCATATTCAACAAAAACTCTCCTCTAGCACAGCCAATATCCAAATGCAAAGGCTGTGTTGGTTGAGCATAAACTTGAGTCCAATTGGGAGGGCTTACTGGCGTTTGGTATTTCTTACTCAGTGGGTTAACGTGTTGGCGCACTCGAACTTTTGGCAACTTTCACACCTCCTTCTTGACAAATCTATTAGCAGGCAGTTCCCATTATCAGCTTCTAGCTTGGTAGCCACCTCTCTTCTTGTCGGCGAGACAATGAGAGTTAACGGCTAACTGCTGATAGATGAATGCTTTCATTTAGCATTAGTTAAAACATCAAAAAATTATCTTAACCGACTTAGGTTATTTATTGTACTTTTATTAGATGTTTTTTTGAATTGAAGAATTAGTGTAAAAATTAATTGATAGCTTCTCAGATTATTTGTCGGTTTTGAATAAAACGAGTTATTCTCTTTTTATCCCCATCAATCTGATGAGAGATAATTTCAAGAACGCCTTGAATTAGATTTAACAAAATTTATACTATGACTCTAGATTTTCGCTTTGCGGTGGTGAGCGACCTGCATATCGGGTTACCTCACACAATCTGGGAGCATCCCAGTCGGTTTCATTTAGTGGAAGTCAGCATTCCGGCTTTAGAGCTGATTTTGGAGCATTTGAAGCAGCAAGAAATTGACTTCCTATTGCTACCGGGAGACTTAACGCAGCATGGCGAACCGGATAATCATGCTTGGTTACAAGAACGTTTGAGCCAGTTGCCTTTTCCGGTTTACGCTATACCGGGAAATCACGATATCCCAAATTTACTGCCCGATGAACGGTCGATCGGACTAAAAGACTTTCCCTACTACTACCGTCAATTTGGTTATCAAAATCCAGAGCAACTCTACTACGCCTGTGACATACTGCCAGGTGTGCAACTAATTGGGCTGAATTCCAACCAATTTGATGAATCCGGTAAGCAAGTGGGGCGTTTGGATGAGCAGCAATTAATATGGCTCGAACAGGTGCTGGCACACAGTCAAGATAAGTTGGTGTTGGTGATGGTGCATCACAATGTTGTGGAGCATCTACCCGGACAAACCGATCATCCGCTAGGACGGCGGTATATGTTGGAAAATGCCCCAGCTTTGCGGAAAGTCCTCAGAAATGCTGGGGTAAATCTAGTGTTTACAGGGCACTTGCACGTTCAGGATGTCGCCTATGACGAAGGCATTTATGACATTACAACGGGTTCCTTAGTCAGCTATCCTCACCCCTACCGGATATTGCAGGTGCGAACCGATGAGCAGGGCAAAAGATGGCTGGAGATTGAGTCTCATCAAATTAAGTCAATTCCCGGTTGGGAAAACTTGCCCCAGGTATCGCGAGAATGGCTAGGCGATCGCTCTTATCCATTCATGCTGAAGCTGCTTACGGCTGAACCTTTAAATTTACCCGTAGTCGATGCAGAAAAACTCGTTCCCAGTCTGCGCTACTTTTGGGCAGATATTGCGGCTGGCGATACCCTCTTTGACTTCCCAGAGTTTTACCCAGATGCCCGTCATTACTTCGAGGCATTTGGCGCGACTACCAGCGACGGCAAACCTGCCCTCATCGACAACTATACGGTATTACTGCTTTGAGGATTGGCGATCGCTTGGAAAGGGGCGATCGCCTTTCGAGGTACCTAACTTATTTTTGATTAATCCCAACGGGATTATCGTTGGCTGCTTCTGGAAAAAGCAACTTGAATGCCCATTAGCTGATTACCAAGGATTGCCAATCATCGTAAAAGCACTCCAGTAATAGGGATGAGTCAGGTCTTTATCCCCCAGCTGGGCTAACTCCGGTGGCAAGGGAATGCTAACACGACCTGACACCAGTTTCCCTCCCTGGACTCGTGCCTCACCCTTAAGCATTGCCAACTGAGCAAGCCGCAGCGCCTCGGCTTTGACAGGAACTTGCGCCAATTTTTCGTAAAACGTTGTCATTAGCCCCAGCGTCCCTTCATCACTGACATACCAGAGACTGCCTAAGGCTGACTTGACTCCTGCTAGCACTGCCAACCCTGCAAAACCTAACTCAGCCTGTTCATCCCCGACAGCCGTGCGACAGGCACTCAAGACTAATAACTCTATAGGTGGCTTGTTGTTCCACCCCAACTGCCGCAGTTCGTCAAGCTTCAGCTTGCTGTCCCATAACTGAATGAAAGAATCGCTAGGCTGACCTGGGAGAAATTCGCCATGAGTCGCTAAATGGATAATACCAAATGAATTTTTGGCGCGGGCTGCTTTGAGATTTTCTAATGTAAAGGCTTCGTTCAAGAAGGACTTCCCTTTCCACAGGGGACCGACGATCTCAGACAACTCCAAGGACACGGCGGGTAAAGATTTTTGGTCGGAGAATCTTTCAGCACCCATCGCCAAGACTTGTAAATTTCTCACATCCACGTAGCGCGTATCGGTTAGCGACAGGCTAGGCATTAAGCCCACACTGTATCGTTCCACAATAAATCCAGTGCCATCATGGAGGGCAGCTATGGGTACAGAGCGCAAACCGCTGTCCATAATGAAGGTGAGATTGTTAATCTGTTGAGCTTTTAAATCCGACTCAATTGGCGCAATTAGGAGCTTATATAGCTGTTGTGCTGGGATTAGGTAAGCGCGGGGACTACGAAGATTGGTAACGGAGCGGCTGTATTCTTGTGCCATCGCCATCACTCGCGATCGCGTTGCTCCCTCCACTCGTTGTCGAATCACTGTCCCACTCGAAGTAACGACTACCAACTCCAACTGGTCAGTCGCCTGCGGTTGTTGGTTTTTGGGGAGTAATTGCTCTTGGCTGATATTAAAACCAGAAGCATTGAACTGCCAGAGAGTTTCTCGTTCTTCAGAGGACTCCCCTGGTAGAGATTGGGAGTTCTGCTGGTTGGCGGCAGGGGTTTGGGGTTGAAAGAAGGCATAGATTAGGGCAGGTTTCAAGCCAGTAATTTGTTCTACCTGGCGCAGGGAATTCTGGGCTTGCTCTAGAGTGACGATAGGGGCATTGCTGACGCCCAGATAATTTTCAAACGTACCCGTCAAGCCTTGCTCCAATCCCCTGATCTCGGTCTTCCCAGAAGTTGTAGAGGAAGAGAGGTTGCTGGAAGTGGCAGCTAAGGAGACGGCGGTTGTTTCACTGCTCTCACTGGATTCAGTCGGTTGGTCAGTACTATTAGGGGTTTGAGTGATATCGGTATTCTTAATCGTCAGGTCAATAGGATTGATGGGTGCGTTAGTAATTAGCTGAATATTCCCTTCTTCGTGGGTAAAGCGAAAGAAGCGCACAGGAGCAATCGTAAAATCTCCACTGGTAAGCGTCCCTGCTGTACCGTTGATATTCCCATTCCCGACAATAAAGGGAGTCAATCCATTCCCTCCGTGCCGAATTGTAATCGAACCGCCACTGTTATCCCCGATAGTAGAAATGCTGGCGGCTAAACCGTTAGAAGCCGTGAAGGTGTTGGTGGCTCGGAAAAACTGATTGGCAGTAATGTCAACAGTGCCGCCAGTTGTTTTTCCTTCGGCATTAATCGAGCTGACTTGGACATTATTAACAGGCATAAAGGTGATGTTACCGCCTTTGCCGACAGCCGAACTAGAGTTGATGATGCCTGTGGTGATGCGGTTAGTAGCGCTAAGGGCAATGTTTCCTCCATTTCCACTAGGAGAGCTAGTACCTAACGGCCCTGCACTGATGCTGTTACCAAGGTTGAGGCTAAGATTTACCCCATTGGCACTACGAGAGCTAGTATCTAATGTCCCTGCACTGATGCTGTTACCAGCGCTGAGGGCAATGTTTCCCCCATTGCCATTAGGAGAGCTAGTATCTAATGTCCCTGCACTGGTGTTAATACTGCCACTGTTGCTGGTCAGCTTGATTTCCCGACCAGAATTGGTAATGTTGCCAGTGGTGATGGCTTGGTTGGCAGAAAGAGTAATGCTGGCGTTGTCTGCTCCAGTCAGGGTGTAAGCGGTAGTCGTAATGGAGCCTGACTCCTTAGGCGCTTGCAGCGTCACTGGGTCATTAAACGTGGTGTTGCCCGCTAGGGAGATAGAACCGCTACCGTCAGAGCGTCCAATGGTTAGGGAGCGAAAGCCATTTTGTAATTGTCCGATTGCGGCAGCAGTTAAGTCTAGAGTTTCTGTACCACTATCCGTTGTCCCGCCAATTGTAATTCCTTGACTTGTTGTAAACGGCTGGATTGTCAGATTGCCTGTGCCGGATACCTTATCGGCAAAACTAATCTCATCACCCGTTAAACTGATATTGCCGATAACTGTGAGTGCGTTACCATAGCTCTGCCCCGCCGCTCCGCTGGTAGTAACATCACCGTTGATTTGATTCGTGCCGCCTGCATTGGTCGTAGTTAGACTCGATGTATTGACAGAATTGCTAAATAGTGTAGTTCTTGTACTATTGATGCTCAAGGCTCCCAATGCTGTAGTACTACCCACCGCTCCATTGAACGTAACATTGCCTGCACCCGCGTTCACGGTAAGGGTTTGGCTACCAGGAGTTGTCCCGTTTAGCTCGTTGTTAAAGGTAATGTTGCCACCGTTACTCCGCGTGCCCCCTGATGTGGTGAGGGTGGTAGTGGGTTGAGCCAGCGTCACATTGCTCTGCATGATTAGCGAGCCTCCAGTCCCACCCTTGGCAGAGGCATCGATATCACCATTGAGGGTGATATTACCGACTCCAGCATTGAGCGTGACGGTTCCGCCAGTAGTACTACGAGACAAGGAGCTAGTACTGGAATTAATCGTACCTGTTGTAATACCGTTGCGGGCAGAAAGAGCGACTGCTCCTCCATTACTCGTTGGGGAGCTAGAGTTAAGTGTCCCGGCACTGGTATCGATCTTGGCGATATTGCTGATGAGTGTAATGTCACCGCCAGGACTAATAATATTGCCAGTCGTAATGGCTTGATTAGCTAGTAGGGTAATCGAGGCGCTATCTGCTCCGGTGAGGGTAAAACCTTTGGTGTTAATTGAACCGGAGCCAACAGGCGATCGCAATATCACTGGGTCGCTGAAAGTCGTATCACCCGCTAAGGTAATCACACCACTACCCGTTGCACTGCCGATCGCGATCGCGTTGAAGCCGTTTTTCAGGGCTAGGATATCATCAGCACTCAGACTCAAAACACCGGCTACATTAGATGCTCCGCCAATTTGAATAGGTCGGCTGGCTGTTGCTGGCTGTAGCACAATTGAATTGGTTCCCGTAATTGAATTGGCTCCTGCTGTAAAGTCAATCTCATCGGAGGTGATGGTCAGATTATGACTTCCGGCTGCCAAATTACCAAATGACCAAGCGGTGGTTCCAGAACCTCCGAATACGGCATCGCCAATCAAAGTCACAGGCACGTTGCTAACGTTCCAAGCACCGCCAGAGGTGATAAAACCGCCTGCCACCTGCCAAGACGGTGCTGGAATGGATAGACCACCTAAGGGG
>JALYGX010000083.1 GCA_030776905.1 Cyanobacteriota bacterium
GTTACCTACTGGACTTCTGCCAGAACTTCAAGCGCTTGGGCTTCATCACCTCCAGGCGACAAATATCCCTATGCCCCCGTCCTCCCAAACCCGTAGTAGTCGGGAAGGAATGTCCGGATTGCGGTGCCACCGTCCCCAACTTTATCAGGGTGTGCCCGGATTGTGGGTATGAGTTTCCCTCTAGTGGTGGGGAAGATTTATCCCCAGAGATGCCTCTGGCGTTTGGCGAAGTTCTCAGCCCAGAAGATTTGGAGAAGTTTCGTTACCTGCGAGGACAGTTATCCCGCTCCTACACGACGAAGAAAACCCCAGATCGCGTCTTCATGTTGTTCCGCCAACGCTACGGACACTTCCCGTCAAACGATTGGCATTTGGGCGCTGTATTCAAAGGCGCAAGCACTTTAATAGAGCAGCAGTACTACTTAACCTTTCTCAAGGCTGTTAACCCAAAAGCTACACCACAATGGCTCGAATTCCACATGAAACTCGAATTTGGGTTCCCAGATAAGTCTTACTGCCTGAGCAATGGGGAAGCTTACAAACCCCCCGCGCTTGACCTGAACGAGTTGGAATGGTGGGAAGTTTTAGGGTGCAAGGCTTTGTCTGACTGGGAGACAATTAAAGCTAAGTATTCCAGGGCAATGCAGAGATGCCACGACTACGACGACGAAGCCAAGCTAATTAATTTAGCGTTGGAGAAGGCTAAGGTCGCTAGGGGGGCAGCGTAATGGAGACGTTAATTCGTGACGCTTTAAAGGACTTCTCGACTTTCAAGGAATTAACTGAGACTATCCCCCTTGAAGTGCTAGCGGCAGAAGCTGAAGGATTAGGTGAGAGCCAGCAGCAGCTCTTTCAAGAGTTTAGCTTGCGCTTAACTGTTCCAGACCTAGCTCAACGGGTGCGGCAGTCTACAACCTGGGAAGAAATTGAGCAAGTCATTGCCTCTGCCCCTTTCCTAAAACAAGAAATTTGGGCGTTGCTGACTTTGGAGGAAAAAGAACGCATCAAAATTCTCAAGATAACAGCAGCTTTGCCCATAGACCCGAACTGTGAGTCATTGGTAGGCAAGCGAGTATTTGTCACGGCGGGACCCTATCGCCAAGCCGGAGAGGGCGTTATTGAATGCGATCGCGGCAACGGCACTCTTAGAAGTTTGGAGGTCAGGTTTCCCAATGGACGGATTCAGTTTTGTTCTCTTAGCGATGCGCGGGCGATCGCTAATTGACTTTAGTCTTGTATTGCTCGTACCATCCCCGGTTTTGGGATAGCTTCTCAATCCTAGTCTGCGCTGCCCCGCGAAACTGTGAGCGCAGGCTAGGTGGGGCAAACATTGGTAGTCGCTCCCAGTCTCTTAAGTAAAATTCCTGCATGACTTTATCCGCAAAAGCTTCCCAGTCAGCGGCGCGTTCGTCAAAATACAAATCGGCATCAGCCCATCCTTCAATGGGTTTGAATCGTGCTTCTCTTGCCGCCTCACGAGATTCTTTAGCTTTTGCCATGTATTCATCGTGCAAAGCTAAGTGGTAAGCACACATCTCGATGGTTGACTCTACCAAGGTGCTACGCTCTACTATTCGATTCAGAACGTTCTGGAAGTCTTCTCTTACCTTCCTCCAGGGCTTGCTTCGGCAATCAACCCCAGAGAATATAATTCCCATGAATCGCATAGGAGGGGTAAGTCCTCTCAAGGAAACCTTGTTTTTCTTCCAATCAACACTGAACTCGATTAACGCTTGCCATTCGCTAGACCAGCTCGGCAGAAGTAACCCACCAGCCTAAAAGGGGATGAAAATTGAGGTAAACTGCCAATAGCTAAATCATCAAAATCATCAACAGATCAGTTTTCTTGACAACTTGAGTCCATGCCCAGTACCCAAGCAGAAACAATTATCCTTTCGCATAGACAGCAAGAGCTACTCAAAAGGATTGTACGGCGCACCACAAATCCTTACCGCCTCGTGAGACGAGCCAAGTTGATCTTGTTAGCTGCTGCCGGAGTGAGTAACACTCAACTGACTCGACAGTTGCAATTAGACCGAGTCCAAGTGCGCCTGTGGCGAGGGCGATGGCTAGCGATGGCTCATCAACTGGCAGAGGTAGAAGCACAAGGGAGTAGTGACAGAGAGTTGATGGCATTAATTACTACACTCTTAAGCGATCGCTCCCGCCCCGGAACTAGCAATTACTTCAGCACGGAGCAAGTGGTGCAAATTGTCGCTTTAGCCTGTGAAAGCCCTCAAGCATCGGGGTATCCTGTCAGCCACTGGACTCCAACCGAGTTAGCATCGGAAGCTATAAAACGTGGCATTGTGGAGAAAATTTCATCCCGAAGCGTGGGTCGTTTTTTAAAAGGAAGCTACTCTACAGCCGCATCGTCACCGTTATTGGCTCAATGCTAATCCTGATGACCCCGTCCAATTTAAACAACAGGTAACTTACATCTGTGAGCTACATCAAAAAGCCTTGGAATTATTGACACAGGGAATTCATGTGGTCAGCACAGATGAGATGAGTGGCATTCAAGCTTTAGAAAGGTTACATCCGACTTTACCAATGCGACCAAAACGCATAGAGCGTATCGAGTTTGAGTATATCCGGCATGGTACACAAACTCTCCTGGCTAATTGGCACATAGCCAAAGGACAGTTAATTAGCCCAACTATTGGTGCAACTCGTACAGAACAAGACTTCAAAAACCATATCGTTCAAACCCTAGATACCGACCCGGAAGCTGGTTGGATTTTTATTGTTGACCAACTCAACATTCACCAATCTGAATCCCTGGTGCGTCTGGTAGCAGAACGTTGCGGGATTGAGACTGACTTAGGCATCAAGCAGAAAGTAGGTATTCTCAAGTCGATGAAAACTCGTGCGGCTTTCCTGTCTGATGCCAACCACCGCATTCGCTTTGTCTATATTCCCAAACACACGTCCTGGCTCAATCAGATTGAATGTTGGTTTAGCATCTTGATGCGACGCTTACTCAAGCGAGGTAACTTTATATCAACCACAGACCTCAAGCAGAAAATTTTCGACTTTATTGCCTATTACAACCGCACGTTTGCTAAACCCTTTCAATGGAAGTTTAAGGGGTTCCCTGATGGTGTTTAGGCTGGTGGGTTATTTCTGCTAAGCTGGTCTAGTGCGATCGCATTCTTCTTTTCTTTATGTAGATGTACCTTAATAATTAGATATTTTTAATAGAATTTCCTGCTGTTACCAGCATTAGCTTATCTCTCATTTCCCTAGATTTCCATTTAATAACT
>JALYGX010000084.1 GCA_030776905.1 Cyanobacteriota bacterium
ATCCAATCCAGATGCGCCTGTTTCTGTTTGGTTTGACTTTAGTAATCATGATGATCGTGCGTCCAGAAGGACTAGTCCCCGATGCCATGCATCAAGCGGAACTGCACGGTGAAGGCGTGAGTGACGAGTCGTTAGCCGATGCAAGGAGTCAGTAATGGCACTTTTGGAAGCACGTCAACTTACAATGCGATTTGGGGGTTTGACTGCCGTTAAACAAGTGGATTTTGCCCTGGAAAAAGGCATGATTGCTAGCCTGATCGGTCCCAACGGCGCGGGAAAAACCACCTTTTTTAATATGCTTACGGGCATCTACATCCCCACGTCTGGGATGTTGCGCCTGGATAACAGAGACATCACGGGAGCAAGACCTGACAAGCTGACTAGCTTAGGAATTGCTCGCACGTTTCAGAATATCCGCTTGTTCAATAACATGACGGTGCTGGAAAATGTGCTAGTCGGTAGACACTGCCGACTCCAGACGGGTTTGGTGGGTGCGTTACTGCGTCCTCCAGCCGTGACTCAGGAGGAACGCAAAGCGAGGCAAAAAGCCCTAAGTCTTTTAGACTTTGTCAGTTTAGGTGCCTCAAAAGCTAACGAGATGGCAAAAAATCTCTCCTATGGAGACCAACGGCGGTTGGAGATTGCACGGGCGTTGGCATCTGACCCTAAGATACTGCTATTGGATGAGCCGACGGCGGGCATGAATCCTAATGAAACTGCCGATTTAACTCGTTTTATCCACCGCATTCGCGATGAATTGGATTTGAGTATCTTGCTGATCGAGCATGATATGAAGGTGGTCATGGGGATTAGCGATCGCGTTAGCGTGATGGAGTACGGCTCGAAAATTGCTGAAGGAACGCCAGTTGCCGTTCGCTCTGACCCCCGTGTGATTGAAGCCTATCTGGGCAAAGAAGACGCAGAGGAGCAGGTTCTCACCAATTCCGAAGCGACCATTCAGAACTCAGCACCCAGCGCCGATCCGGAGGCATCGCCCCTACAGGACTCAGACTATGCTTGAAATCCAAGACCTCCACACCTACTACGGCAATATTCATGCCCTTAAAGGTCTTTCTCTCTACGTTGAGCAGGGAGAAGTTGTTAGCTTAATTGGGAGTAATGGTGCAGGCAAAACAACAACGCTGCGTACTATCCAAGGGCTATTGCGACCCCGCGAAGGCAAAATCCTATTTGAGGGGAAGACGCTAAATACATTATCGGCACAAGCGATCGTTCGCTTAGGTATTTCTCAAAGCCCGGAAGGTCGTCTGATTTTCCCTCGCATGACCGTGAAGGAAAATCTAGAGATGGGGGCTTTTGCCCGCAATGACACTCTTGGCATCAAGTCCGATACCGAACGAGTCTTGAATCTTTTTCCCCGGTTGAGAGAACGGCTTAGTCAAAAAGGGGGAACGATGAGTGGTGGCGAACAACAAATGTTAGCGATCGGTCGTGCCATGATGTCCCGTCCCCGCTTATTGTTATTAGATGAGCCGAGTATGGGTTTAGCACCACTGCTGGTAACCCAAATCTTCGCGATTATTCGGGAAATTAACGACCAGGGAACCACTATTTTGCTGGTGGAACAAAATGCCCGTATGGCTCTGACAGTCGCCCATCGGGGTTATGTACTGCAAACGGGTCAAATTGTGCTTACAGGTTCGGCTAAAGATTTGCAGACCAATGAAACCGTTCGTAAGGCTTATTTAGGTGAAAGCTAACTTGAAAATAATGCTGTTAGCGGAGCGGGGCGTAGTCCGGGCTGACTAGAAGCAATATTTTCATTGCAACCTTCGCCTGTGAGTGCGCCTGATGTATCAGGGATTATTGATTATTAATTAATAAATTAGTTGTCAAATAACTAACTACTACGTATTAATCAATCAAATAACTTCTAAAAATAGTGGCATCTTACCAAGAGCAGAAATTACAGCAACATCTTTCTTTGATTCAAGTGATGCTTTTTCGCCACTATGCAAAATGATATCCTTGCCCCCAACGGTTAGCCAAGCCATGCCTGACAACACTTGAAACTGGCGATAAGCTTGAGGGATGCGGAAGACTTCACTCTTTTCCAGGGTAACCTGAAAAGGCATTACACAATTTAGTTTGCCCTTAAATAGCTCAGTAACCGCTTTAAGTTTGTTGGGATAAAAGCTTACTAAACCTAATAAAGTTGATGGATTAAAAATCCGAGCAAATTCATTATTTGTAGCTAAACGCATAAGTCAAACCTCTGTTTAATTCAGCTCATGTTTCTAATGTATTGATTCTTTGCATGAGAACCTAATCACAGGATGAATGGCAGCTATGCATGAAATAGATACATTCTTTCCGTCTGGCTCAACGGCTGACTCTGCAATGCGGCTGAACCTGTATCTATACTTTCGTTGAAGACTGATGAATCTGATAAGGTACAGTCTTTTCAACTTTGAGTAGAACAGTTATCTGAGTTGGGAACTGTTCTAGTTAAATCGATTTAAACTGTACTAGAAGGAGTTTTCTTCAGATTCTCTGGTCAGGCGGCTATTGCTATTATGCAGATTGTGGATTACGAGGCGATCGCGTTTTTGAGTTCCTGCCAGCGCTGGTTCCACAGTTGTTGCATCGATTGCATCACCTCTGGTAAGTCGGCAAATTCTCGGCTTTGCTGTTTAATTTCTGGAGCTAATCTCTCTAGTCCACTAAAGTCTCGGCAACAGTGCAATACTTGTTGCCAAGCTCGTTGCCACTCGATTCCGGCTTGTTGATGGGCGCGAATGGGCTGGAGACGTTCTTCTTCTTGGCGCAAGTGTTGGGCTTGTTGCGCCCAAGCGTCGCGCCACGGTTGCACAGCTAGTGGCATCTCGTGTTGGTCGTACCAGTCTCGTTCAGTTCGTAAGATTTCACCTAATTGATCGAGGCTGAGGCGGGAGGTGCAGCGTTTGATGGTTGCAAGTCCTTGTTCGATCCACAGAGGCAAGCTGCGATAACTGATGAATTTAGCGCGAGATGCAACAAGCTTCACCCAGATTTGATGTTTCCAGCACTCTATGCGATCGATTTGATTGAGGGAAACGTTGAGAAAGGTGGCAACTTGCTGCCGTAGTTGGTCGAGAGGTAATTGTCCGGGGTCGATGAACCCGGCGGTGATTAAGTTTTGGGACATGAGGGTAGATTGCTCCTGTTTTGGGTGGAGGTGTAGTGACCCAAACTATTAGCCACCCCGCTTTATTCGCATAGAAAGTCGGGGTGGCTAGAGGAGTGTTACCATTTCTTCTAGCCTCCAGACTGCTGCTTCAGTTGGGGGGGTTAGCCGCTCTTAAGCTGGTTCAGAGCTTTTGAGTGGCGCTAATATTTTTAGGTTTTCAGATTTAATTAAGATTACCTTAGCAGATTGAGTGATTTCTGCAATAGGGTCAAGTTGTTTTTACAAATCTTTAGGAAGCTCGCTTTGCTCCCCTAACTGCCAACTTTTCGGTCTAAACATTTTAGAGCAAGCCTATCTGCATCACTCCCAGGGTTGATAAAGAAAGAAAGCACTCTTGAGAAATGACCTCTAATGATTAACTCTAGAATAATTCAAGCAACCCTTCTAAGTTAAAGCTAAAAATAGATTCATTAAAATAATAATTCTATAGAAGGAGGTCTTGTAGATTACAGTCTATTAACCTAATCTATAAGATGAATCATTTAATAAATAATAGCCTCATTTAAATTGCCTATAAAATCAAAATTTTAGCTGCTTTGGGACACCTTTTGGTTAGAGTTAGAGAAACTATAGAGTTTAGTAATTAACCCTATAGGAAAAGAGTTGCCATTACAGGATTTAAATAAAGCATTTTTAAAGAGAGTTGTATTCGTAAATACACTCGAATGAAAGTAGTAATTACGTTCCAGTTAACTGTTTAAATATTGCTATACAGTATGTTTGGGCAACAAGAAGATGACATTTTAGTAGAAACGAGTCCTCTCGCCATTCAGGAAATCCCAGAGGATAGGGCATTAACAGAAACAAAACTTCCTGCAACTCCAAAACCGCCTTTTAAAATTTCCAAGCGAGAAATTCGGACAAGCCTGAGGGCATTAACTACCGAAGGTGGCTTCGCTACGGTCTTTTACAGTATCATTGGCGGCGCGTTGCTCAGTAATTTCTTGCTGGATCTCGGTGCCAGTACAGTAGAAATTGGTTTGCTCGCCTCGATTCCCCAACTGACAAATCTGCTGCAACCGGTGGGAGCCTATCTGGGAGATCGCATCAAGAGCCGCCACTGGTATTCCCTGTTGATTTTCGGCTCGTCGCGGCTGCCGTGGTTGCTGATTGTGCCAGGGATTTGGTTGGTCAGCACATCTCGTATGCAGCCGCGCCAGTTGGTGCTGTTGACATTGGCAATTATCTGCCTGAGTAATTTCATGGAAGCTTTGGGTCGTGCTTCCTTTCTTAGCTGGATGGCTGTGTTAGTACCAGACCGATTGCGGGGGCGGTATTTTGGCTTCCGCAATAGTGTTGTGACCTTGACGAATTTCATCGGCGTACCGTTGATGGGTCTAGCGGTATCGAAGTGGCCCGGTGGCTCACTCCAAGGCTTCGGTGCGGTCTTGGTTCTGGGAGTTATGTTCGCAACACTCAGTCTGGTCTTTCAGTTCTCTATGACTGATGTCAACCCACAGCTAGTACACGCCGCCGATTCGGATACAGATCACGGGTCACCCTGGGGGAAAGTTTTTGGCTTCCTCAAAGATGCCAATTTTTTGAGGTTTTTGCTTTACTCAGCTTTGTGGAGCTTTGCGGTTAACATCAGCGCTCCCTTCTTTAACCTCTACTTGCTAAGTGACCTCAACCTAGATGTCAGCGTGGTAACGCTCTATAACAGCTTGGGAGCTGGTGCTAACTTACTGATGCTGATTTTGTGGGGCAGACTAGCTGACCGGGTTGGCAATCGCCCGCTGATGGTAACAGTAGGCATCTTGGTGGCTCTGACACCTCTACTGTGGTTAGAATCTGGAACCGCTCCAATTTTCCTTTGGGCTTGGTTCCCGTTGTTGCATATCGTGGGCGGTGCGACTTGGGCGGCAATTGACCTGTGCAGTGGCAATCTGATGATGTCGGTGACACCGCTACGCAATCAGTCGATTTACTTTGCTATTGCGGCGGCGGTTCCTGGTATCACTGGGGCAATGGGAATCACTGTTGGTGGTTTTGTCGCAACTGTGACTAATTTTGGTGGCTTGCCAACGGTGTTTGCTCTCTCAGCCGTCCTGCGGCTAGTTGCCCTCCTGCCCTTAATTTTTGTTCACGAGCAGCGTTCTGTGCCTGTGCGTCAGCTAATGCGAGTCCTGATCCCAACACTCAAGCGTCAAGCAGGGGCTATTCAAGCAGGACGCACCAGCTTGAAACCCTTACCATCCATAGAATCTGAGAATGAACTATAAAC
>JALYGX010000085.1 GCA_030776905.1 Cyanobacteriota bacterium
CGCTGCACTTGGGCCAAATCCCACAGGTGCAAATGATTCTTTTTCAGTGGTTCAGTGATGATATTTGCCGCCACAACAGCATCTTGAATCGCGTAGTTAATCCCCACACCGCCAACAGGCGACATGACATGAGCCGCATCACCAATCAGCAGCAATCCCGGACGATACCAACGCTTGAGGCGGCTGGATTCAACGGAGAGAAAGGCAATTTGTGACCAATCTTTGAGTTGGTGAACGCGCTCGCTTAATTCTGGCACGACTTCAGCAACAGACTGTCGCAACGCCTCCAAACCTTCAGCACGTAGTTTTTGGTAGCCACCTTTAGGAATGACGTAGGCAATCTGCCAAGTATCAGAGCGATCGAGCATTGCTACGATATGACCTTTCCCGATGCGACCGTTCAACCCTTCAGCTTCATCTGACTTACGCGGGAGGCGGAACCAAAGCACATCCATTGGCGGTGAAGTTTCAATTGCCTCAAATCCCGCCAATTGACGCAGGCGGGAATGACGACCATCCGCACCGACTGTAAGCGCTGCCCTAATTTCGTGCCAACTGCCGTGTCCTCGATAGCGAACCCCCCGAATTACTCCATCCTCTTCAATTAACTCCTGCACATTTGCGCCCAGCACTAGCTGAAAACTTGGGTAACGTTTGGCTTCCTCTATGATGAATTCTAAAAATTTCACCTGCGGAAGCATCATGATGTATGGATATCGAGTTTTCAGCCGAGTGAAGTCAGCGCCAAAGGCGGGGAACTGCTGATTATTAGATTGGACGGTAATCTTGCGCATCTTGGAGTGAGGGAGTTGGTGCAAGCGGTCAGCTAAACCCAGTTCCTCCATAATCTCCATCACGGAGGGGTGAATTGTATCTCCCCGGAAATCGCGATCAAAATCTTTGTGTGCTTCCAGCAGCATCACTGGAAGCCCCTGACGCGCCAAAAGTAGTGCCAGTATCACCCCAGCCGGACCACCACCGACAATACAACAGGTTGTCTGTTGAACATCGAGCGGTTGGGAATGGGAGGAAGAGGTAGTTTCAGAGGTTTTGTTGCTCACCATGAGAAAAACTCCTTTCAGTTGATTGATTGGTTAATCAAATGAATAAAAAAAAAAGACTGCCTTTAAGCTTGGGTATTGCTATCCTCCTTACACAGGAGCATCCCTTGCAGGAAAATATCAACAACAGTGGTTACCATCGTTTCCGGCTGGAGCGTCTGGGCATCCGGTTGGTAAAAAACTTCGCGAGTGAGAACAAAGGCGATGAGGGGACCAATGAAACAGCGTGCGGCTGCCCCTGTGTCCATCTGCCGTAGTACACCTGCATCCATCTGCTTTTGCAGATAACGAGTTAAAAAGGCGAAACCGCGACCTGGCCCAATATTGTTGAGCATTTCAGCAACAAGAGGTCGCCGGACGGCTTCACTCAGCATCAGCTTGACTAATGCGATCGCACTTGGATTGTCCACTACTTTCAGAAACGTGCTGGCAAAGACGGTGAGCGCTTCGCGGGGTGGGAGGGTCATCATCTCCTCGCTGTGGTTGAGCAGTTGCAGCATGGGGATGCGTTGCTCAAGCACCTGCCGAAACAAATCGTTTTTATCGTTGAAGTAGTGGTAAATCAAACCGGGTGAGCCAATTGCAGACGCCGCCGCAATATCCTTGTTGGTCGCCTTCTCAAAGCCTTTGCTGGCAAAGACCTTTAAAGCACCGTCAATGATTTGCTGTCGCCGACTCTCAAAGTCTTGCTCATCCCGTGCTGGCATAGCGGCTATCGTTGATTGACTGATTAATCAAATACTAGAGCGTTGCCTGATGGATGGCAAGACCCCTAATGTTACGAAAATCCCTCGCTAGGGTTAAAGTTGTTTGCGATTAATGGTTGGTTGACCGAGCCGCTTGTTTTGATGCAAAATCGGTTCTCTTGTCAAAGTAGGATGGAATCAGGTGAAACCAAGCAAGCACCGCAACAATCAATCACTCACTGCATCCATCGACTCACCTCAAGCGGTGAGGTTAAATCAATCCCAACTGTTGTAACTACCGTGGCTCAGGTTATTCTCGAAAACATTTATAAAAGCTTTCCCGGTCGCAAAGGAGAGCGGACAGTCGCACCAGTAACAGCAGAGCCACTGCTGACACCAGGGGATGAAGCGCCAGTTTTGGCAGCAGACAAGTCTTCGCAGCTACCTGGAAGTGTCAATATCTTGCGGCGCATTAACCTAGCGGTTAAAGATGGCGAGTTTATGGTGCTTGTGGGACCTTCTGGCTGCGGCAAAAGTACGCTGCTACGAGTGATTGCAGGGTTGGAAACGCTGACAGGTGGCAAAATCTGGGTGGGTGATGCCTTGGTTAATGATCTAGCGCCCAAGGAACGAGACATCGCGATGGTGTTTCAAAACTACGCCCTCTACCCTCACTTAACGGTTTATGACAACATTGCCTTTGGACTGCGCCGCACAAAATTGGCGAGTCGGGAAGAGCAATCTCCAAATCAGGTTCCTCCTTGGGTAGAGAATGCAGTAGTGGGGATGACGCGATCGCTTCCTCCAGGACTCCGCTACCTCTCAGAAAAAGAGAAAGCTGTTGATAAGCAAGTCCGCACGGTGGCTCAGTTGTTGCAAATTGAATCGCTTTTGAATCGACTGCCCAAACAGCTATCTGGAGGACAAAAGCAACGGGTGGCGCTAGGACGTGCCATTTCCCGCAATCCCCAAGTTTTTTTAATGGATGAACCCCTCTCCAACTTAGATGCCAAGCTTCGGGCAGAAACTCGCACTCAAATCGTCAAGTTGCAGCGACAACTAGGGACAACTACTATTTACGTCACCCACGACCAAACTGAAGCGATGACAATGGGCGATCGCATTGCTGTCATGAATCAGGGTCAAATCCAACAGCTTGCTGCCCCCTTGGAACTATACAACCGACCCGCCAACCAGTTTGTTGCCGAATTCATCGGTTCCCCACCGATGAACTTTCTCCCCGTACAGTTTAAAGCCCCCCTACTGATTCAGCATTCCCAGTTCCGCCTCACTCTCCCAGAAGTCTGGGAACCCATTCTGCAAAAGTACAACGGACGCACCCTCACCTTAGGCATTCGTCCAGAACACTTAAGCGTTAGCGTTCCCGCACCCAAAAACCTACACGTACAAGTTGACCTCGTAGAAGCGTTGGGTAACGATACTTATTTATCCGCCAGTCTACCTGAAGTATCTAACCTACAGGTAAGGATTCCACCCGATCAAATCGTCCAAATTGGCGATCGCCTTTGGTTGTCGATTGCAGTAGACAAAATTCATCTATTTGACCCGCAAACGGGAATGGCAATCCGACCTGATTAAGTGCGGTTAGCGTAGCGGCGCTTTGTGCGTGCTGAGTGAGAAGAGGCTGAAATTTTACAGCAACTTGCATCTTGATGAGATACACCCTCTGTAGGGACGCTCTCAGGTGCGCCCTACTTACGCAAAGACTATAAGCTCCTCTTTCTGGAGGGTTAATCAAAAACTATATGCGTTTATTACCTCAGGAGGATATAGCCATCCAAAGCTTGCGTTACATTAGTTAACATAAGCATGGATGAAGCAACTAACAAACGGATTAGCAACGATGAATAACGCACCCACTCCACCAATCACAGACCCGGCAGAGCGCAATGCTTGGAAGTCTGGTTTCACACCTCAAGCCGAAATCTGGAATGGTCGCCTCGCCATGATTGGTTTTGTCGCCGCCTTAATAACTGAGATAGTTTCCAATCAAGGCGTACTTCACTTCTGGGGTCTGCTGTAAGTTATCAGAAATCGAGCCAAAAGCTAGTAATTAATCAACAGGAACACAAAATAATGACTAAGACAACAACTCCCCCAATTACCAATCCTGAAGACCGTAACGCTGTTAAGTTTGGCTTCACGCCTCAAGCCGAAATCTGGAACGGACGGTTGGCAATGCTAGGTTTTGTAATTGCGATCGGCATTGAACTATTTTCCAACCAAGGTGTGCTGCACTTCTGGGGTTTAATCTAAGCCAAGTCAATTAACTTTGAGCGAAGAGGAACAAAGATATGACGAAAACACCAACTCCTCCAATCACTAACCCTGAAGATCGTAACGCCGTTAATAAGTTTGGCTTTACACCTCAAGCCGAAATCTGGAACGGACGGTTGGCAATGCTGGGTTTTGTAATCGCGATCGCGATCGAATTATTCTCAAATCAAGGTGTTCTGCATTTCTGGGGTTTGCTGTAAGTTAAATGTGTCCGACAATTAGCCCCCAAACAAAAACCTAGGAGGTATAACCAAGCCTCCTAGGTTTTTTACAACGTATCCTTTCTTTAAAGTCAAAAATTATATTCAATAAATCAAACAAAGTTTATTAGGTAGAGAACATCGTTTCATTAATGAATCCCAGTATTCAACTTTGCTTCAATCAAGGGTAGGCTGAGTTAAGAAAAAGCTAAAATAGAATTAAACTGTTGCAACAATACAGCAAACCAGACGCCTATGACCACTGCTGCTCCGGATAAAACTCAGTATGAAGCAATTATTGGTCTAGAAACCCATTGTCAGCTGAGTACCCAAACCAAGATCTTCTCTCATTCCTCTACAGAATTTGGTTCTACTCCGAATACAAACATCGATCCGATTTGTCTGGGGATGCCGGGAGTGTTGCCCGTACTGAATCAAAAAGTACTGGAGTACGCTGTTAAGGCGGGGTTGGCGCTCAATTGCCAGATTGCACCCTATAGCAAATTTGACCGTAAACAGTATTTTTATCCTGACCTACCGAAAAACTATCAGATTTCTCAGTTCGACCTGCCAATCGCCGAACACGGCTGGTTAGAGATTGAACTACCTGATGAAGCAGGTAACCCAATTCGCAAAAAGATTGGCATCACTCGCCTGCATATGGAAGAAGATGCCGGAAAATTGGTTCATGCAGGAAGCGATCGCCTTTCGGGTTCCACCTACTCCTTAGTCGATTACAATCGCGCTGGGGTGCCATTGATCGAAATTGTCTCAGAACCCGATATGCGCTCTGGACAAGAAGCCGCAGAGTATGCCCAGGAATTGCGCCGGATTATGCGTTATATCGGCGTCAGTGATGGCAATATGCAGGAAGGCTCTCTGCGTTGTGATGTCAATATCTCTGTAAGACCCTTTGGACAGAAGGAGTTCGGCACCAAAGTCGAAATCAAAAACATGAACTCCTTCAACGCCATCCAGAAAGCAATAGAGTACGAAATTGAGCGGCAAATTGCGGCTGTTGAAGCTGGAGAGCGCATCGTTCAAGAAACTCGACTCTGGGAAGAAGGTAGCCAACGCACTATCAGTATGCGGGTGAAGGAAGGCTCCAGTGACTACCGCTACTTCCCCGAACCCGACTTACCTCCCATTGAGGTATCAAAAGAGCAGTTGGAGCAATGGCAAAGCCAACTCCCCGAACTTCCCGCCCAGAAACGGCATCGATATGAAAGTGATATGGGGCTTTCTGCCTATGATGCCCGCGTACTGACGGATGACAGGCTGGTGGCAGAGTATTTTGAAGCGGCTGTCGCTGCTCAGGCGAACCCCAAACAAACCGCTAACTGGGTAATGGGAGACATCGCCGCTCATCTCAACACCGAAAAACTGACGATTACACAAATTGCTCTTACTCCTCTTGTCCTAGCAGAACTCATCACTCTGATTGAAGACGGCACAATTAGCGGTAAGATTGCCAAGGAAATTCTCCCAGAACTTCTGTCTAAGGGCGGTTCGGCTAAAGAACTTGTTGAAAGCAAGGGTCTAATCCAAATCTCTGATACGGCTGAACTCGAAGCCATTATCGATGAAGTAATCGCGGCTAACCCCAAGGAACTAGAACAGTATCGCAATGGTAAAACCAAGCTCCAAGGCTTCTTTGTCGGGCAAGTGATGAAGAAAACAAGCGGACGGGCTGACCCCAAGCTGACCAACCAACTTTTGGGCAAAAAGTTGAATGGTTAATACATGATGACGCAAAGCGTTCCCTCCCCTACTCCTTAAACTTCATCGAAAAAACATAATAGGGGGTAACACCCCTCAGGCTAGCAGTGTTATAGTCTGATAAGTAGATGCACCCTGATGATCGGGAGAGCCACTTCGGTGACTCTCCTTTTTTTAGGTCTTCAAAGCAAGTCGGAAAAAAAAACTTATCTAGGGGGTGACACCCCTCACGCCGATTGATTATACTTATGACAAGTAGATGCACCCTGATGATCGGGAGAGCCGCCTAAGTGGTTCTCTTTTTTTTTGCCTTTCAGCAGTCCGAGAAAAATCTTCCCTAGGGGGTGACACCCCTCACCCCAGTTGATTATACTTATGAGAAGTAGATGCACCCTGATGATCGGGAGAGCCACCTAAGTGGTTCTCTTTTTTTCTAGGGCGGCAAAGTTAACTGGAGAAGCTGGGTTTCCAGGGAAGCTAAGTAAACTTGAGGGTCTCGACGGAATCTCAGTTGTTCAATCCGAGCGAGTTGATGTTGGCGTAAGTCAGAGCGTAGCTGTAGCCA
>JALYGX010000086.1 GCA_030776905.1 Cyanobacteriota bacterium
CCACTGCCCAATTGAGAAGTATTCTCCTGGAAATGCGAAACACTTCCAGCAGTTGCTCGAACAGCATGGCGTCCCAGTCCCACCCTTACCTTGGAACAGGATTGACCAGTCGCCTATCCAACTAGAACTTTTTTAAAAATTACTGAAATTAGCGATCGCATCCTTCATTCTCTCCATCACCTCAGTCACAGGAATAGCGCCTAAATCTTTTGACTGCCCGCCAGCCGCGCGAGTGCGAATACTGAGGCTGTTGGTTTCAACTTCTTTAGGGCCGACAACTGCCATTACAGGAATTTTGCCTTTCTCCGCGTTACGAATTTGTTTGGGTAAGCGTTCGCCACTGGTATCGGCTTCCGCACGAATACCAAGCGATCGCATTTTTTCAGCCACCTCTTTTGCATAAGGCAACTGAGCTTCACTTACTTGCACGATTCGCACTTGTACGGGCGCTAACCAGAAGGGGAAATCCCCAGCATACTCTTCGATTAAGATGCCAATCAGTCGTTCCAGCGAACCAAAGGGCGCACGGTGAATCATCACCGGACGCTTGCGCGTGCCATCTTCTGCGACATACTCCAAATCAAATCGCTCTGGCAGATTGTAATCGACCTGAACCGTACCCAGTTGCCACTCTCTATCTAGAGCATCCTGGAAGATGAAATCGAGTTTTGGACCATAGAATGCGGCTTCTCCAATCCCCTCAAAGTGTTCCATCCCCAAGGTTTCCACCGCACGGCGAATCGCGCCTTGAGCTTTTTCCCAAGCTTCATCCGAACCCATATACTTATCATCGGCTGGGTCGCGGAAACTCAGTCGCGCCTTGAAGTTCTTCAGTTGCAATTTATTGAACACTGACAGAATCAAATCCACCACGCTGAGGAATTCTGCATCCAGTTGTTCGGGCGTAACAAATAAGTGAGAGTCATCCACGGTAAAGCCGCGCACCCGCGTTAAGCCACCCAGTTCTCCAGATTGCTCGTAGCGGTAGACAGTACCAAATTCAGCCAGACGCATCGGTAAATCTCGGTAAGAGCGCAACTCACTCTTATAAATTTGGATGTGGAAGGGACAATTCATCGGTTTCAGAGCAAAGCCCTGTTCGTGAGCTGCCGCTTCTTCGTCCTCTGCCATCATTGGGAACATATCTTGCTTGTATTTCTGCCAATGTCCCGATATTTTGAACAAGTCAACTCTGGCGATATGAGGTGTGACAACTGGCAAATAACCGCGTTTGATTTGTTCTTGTTTTAGGAAGTCTTCGAGGAGACTGCGCAACACTGTACCCTTAGGCGTCCACAGGGGTAACCCCGGTCCTACGGGGTCAGCAAAGATAAATAATCCCAGTTCCTTGCCCAGTTTACGGTGGTCACGCTTGAGTGCTTCTTCTTTGCGGCGCTTATATTCCGCTAACTGCTCTGGGGTTTCCCATGCCGTGCCGTAGATGCGCTGCAACTGGGCTTTCGTCGCATCACCTCGCCAGTAAGCCCCAGCAACGCTTTCTAATTCGATCGCTTTTGGGTTCAGTTCACTGGTGGATTCTAAATGGGGACCTGCACATAAATCCCACCAGTCGTCACCTAAGTGATAAATCGTAATCGGGTCTTCTAACCCTTCCAGGATTTCTAGCTTGTAAGGCTCATTAATTTCCTTAATTCGCCGTTCTGCCTCCTCGCGGCTTACTTCTTCCCGAACTACTGGCAATTTGCGGTTGATAATTTTGACCATCTCTTTTTTGATGGCCTTCAGGTCTTGCTCTGTAAAAGGCTGTGGTTTATCAAAGTCGTAATAAAAACCATTCTCAATCCAGGGTCCGATAGTCACCTGTGCCTCCGGAAACAGCTTCTGCACCGCCATTGCCATTACGTGGGAGGTTGTGTGACGAATCTTTTGTAATGACACGGATTCACTGGTGCGGGGCAGATAAATTTTATCAGGTTGCTCTGGAGCTGCTGCGTTGGACATCGACGGCTGTTGGATTGAATGGATTTTCTTTCGATTGAGACTTGATTGCTCTTCTCTGCCTCTATGATACCGAGCTTATTTTTCCAATGAAGCTTCGGGGCAGTGTTAACCCAGTGTCGCAGATTGTTAAGAAATGTAAATGGCGTTAAGATAAGCTCTTAAGAGAATAATCGTTTAAACATTCATGCTTCAGCCTCAGCCATCGGAACAGGAATTACTGAAGACGGTATTGCAACCGCTATTAGAAGATTTTCAATATTGGTTTTCGCGATCGCGCTCTTTATTAGAAACTGAACGTATTACCTTTTTGAGCGAGGAGCAACAATCTGACTTACTAGAGCGAGTAAGACAAGCCCAGCGGGAGGTTACGACCGCTCAAATGCTGTTTCAAGCCACCAATGGTCAAGTGGGCATTGAAACCGCTAGTCTAGTTCCCTGGCATCGGTTGGTGAGCGAGTGCTGGCAAGTTGGGATGCGGTGGCGCTCTTTGGCGTCTACGGCTAAGGAACTCTTAGATGATTAGCGAACTTTGAGTCCCTAGGTTGAGGAAATCGCGGGCTGTCTTTGGTAAGCTGACTACTACTAAAAAAGCAGTTTCTTATCCCTTATCTAGACAAAAAATTTACAAGTAAACTATTCGGTCTGGAGGACGATATAATGTTACACCTACTTTATCTTGTTGCCTTTACTGTCATAGCATTTTTGGCGATCGGGAATTTACTTCGCAGTTTGTTTACCTTGAGTGTCGATTCCCAACGTCGTTACACACCCACAGATTGGAGTCACTCCCCCACAACTTCTCGCTCTCGATATAATGCTGTGCCACACCCGGAACTGTTGGATGAGTACGGTAACCCAATCAACGAACCCCTCCTAGTGATGCGCTCAATGACTGTGGAAGACGCCCGCGAACAGCTAGACGCCATTTTCAATTCCTCTCCCGGCAAAAGAACCGATACACAAGAAGAAGCCTAAGATAGCGCCGGAAGAACATCTACTTGCTGTTTTTGAGAGAGTTTGGAGTTTTGTGAAACTCCAAACTTTTAATGACAAACAGTACTATTGGTATCCAGAGAAATGTAATTATATTTACAAAATCTAGCCACAAGCAGATTTTTACTCCCAGCCAAATCGATAACCTCAAGAGGAATAATCCTGCCCCAGCTAAAGTAAAACCCTTGAGGCAGGCTTCGCTAAAGTGCTTGTGGATATCTATATTGTTAGTCTGCTTGTAATCGGCTTACTTCTGCTTGGAATCACCCTAGGATCGGGTTGGATTTCTCGGTTACCCCTTTCTTATGCTCTTATATACCTGATCGTTGGTATCTGCCTCGGACCCTACGGCTTCAAGCTAATTCAGTTGCGACCTGATGCTAAGTTTCTGGAACGGCTAACAGAATTTGTTGTCATAGTCTCAGTCTTTGGTTGTGGTCTGAAGATGAATCGTCCACTCAAGTTTTGGGCATGGAAAAATACAGCGCGGCTGATTGGATTTTTGATGCCGATTTCGATTTTCGCTATTGCTGCTGCCTGTCATTGGCTTCTCGGTTTCGGCTGGGGTGCTGCTATTTTGTTAGGAGGAATACTAGCACCAACTGACCCAGTTTTAGCCTCAGAAGTGCAGCTTGTCCACGTAGAAGACAACGATGAATTGCGATTTAGTCTAACGTCTGAAGGGGGCTTGAATGATGCGCTAGCTTTCCCTTTTGTCTATTTTGGGATTTACTGGCTCAAAGATAGCAACTGGGAAAACTGGTTTAAAGAATGGGTAGCCATTGACTTGCTTTGGGCAGTTGCGGCTGGCATTATTATGGGGATTTTAGTACCCAAAGCGATCGTCTGGATTGACCAGCGACTGCAACGCCTCCGACCTATTGATGATTTAATCGAAGATTTTGTTGCCCTCAGTACAATTTTGGTTACCTACTCTCTTACGGAATTGGTCAACGGCTATGGATTCCTCGCCGTTTTTGTTGCGGGAGTTGTCGTGCAAGCCAGTTATTTCCGCGACCAAGACAAACGTCTCGCTCAACTGGAGTTCACCGAGCGAATTGAAAAGCTACTAGAGGTTGGAACAATTTTGTTATTGGGTTCCCTACTTTTAATTAACCCAATGCTTAAGTATGGTGGTCAAGCTCTTTTGGTAGCTGGCTTAGTACTTTTTGTGGTTCGACCTGTGGGAGTTTGGATTAGTATGCTTGGTAGTCGCGTCCCAGCGCCAACCCGTTGGCTGTTTGGCTGGTTTGGCATTCGTGGCGTCGGCTCCCTTTACTATCTAAGTTATGCATTTAGTAAAGGTTTAAAGGGAGACACTGCTGAACAGATTGCTTGGATTACTTACATTACAATCGTTATTTCCGTGATTTTACACGGAATTACTGCAACACCTTTAATGAAGTGGTACGAACGCCACATCAAAGGCACTCGTAAAGACGTTAGTCCAGAAATTACTCTGGATCAATCTTGATTATGTCTCAAGGTGAGAGCAGCCTGCTTAAACGAAAGTTCCCCCTACGGGGGTGCTTTCGTCTAAAAATTCTCTTAGCCTATAGCCAGAATTGGCGATCGCCATCCAGCGCACCGGGAGAAATGCCTTGTAACCGCCGACGCGCTATGCGGTCAGATCCAAATAGTGGGACAGGTAAGCGTGGCTCTTTAAGCGCACCATGATGTAGCAAGGTCAGTTTAAGCGTTGCTTCTACTAAACTTTCAATTGGTAATTTCTGCCCTTCATCAGGAATAATCTTTAAACGCAGGGGATAGGGTAAACCCATATTCTCAGACTTCAGTTCAGTTGTTACCAAAATCACCTCATGGGATGACAAGCGAAGTGCTAACCCTCGTGTCGGTGCTTTCAGAACTGAATTTTCAAAGTTGTATAGCCTAGGAATTTGAGATTTTATACACTCCACCAGAATAAACTTAGAACCAATGGCTTTTGCTCGTTCTCGTAAATGCTTTATTTCATTACCACAAAAGTGTCCGTCACGATAAATTAGTACAGTTTTTTCGCTTAGATCAGCCGCCGGAAGGAACCTCTCTATTGTTCGTTTATCGATTTCTTCACCCTCTGTCAAAGCATCTTCTAACCGATAGCGAATAAATTCTCCTTGTTTATTATAGAGACGCACACTCGCACAGACGTTTCGGCTTCCGACTCCCTTTTTTTTTGAAGCTCTAGAAATATCAAAACCGATGAAATAATCAGCAATCTCTAAAGGTTCAGCTAGAATAAATGGCAAGTTTCCCAGCTTTGCTAAAATCCCTGGAATGACTTGATTGAGGATATTTCCGTGATTTTTAGTATCTTGTACTGTGTCTTCATAAATCACTTGGCTTGCTTTTCCGTGCCGGAGCAACTGCGAAGAAATAAAAGCATAAAAACTGCCGTCTTCGCTATTGTCGGTATTGCGATCGCTCTGAGGTAAAAAAGTCAAAACAATATCTGCGGGAAT
>JALYGX010000087.1 GCA_030776905.1 Cyanobacteriota bacterium
CTGCCTGACTCAGCACGAAGTAAACGGGCATGGTGGAGCAATCGCAGCAAAGGCGCACTACAAGCTTCAGCCTGGATGGAAGCAGGGTATCGCGTTGAGGATGTCGCTTTGGATGGGCAACGAGTGATATTTCGCAAACCTATGACTGATTACCAAGTTCAGCGTGTGGGTGACACTGTGCTGTGGAATAGTGAACTGATCAAAGCGCTACGTCTTTACATGGGGCTGACACAAGCAGAGTTTGCAGACAGGCTCGGTGTTTACCAACAAACAGTCAGCCAGTGGGAAAAAGGCGCATATGAGCCAACCTTAGCTACATCGAAGTACCTAACCTTAATTGCTGAACAGGCTGGATTCAAATATGGAGGGCAAGAGTAGGGGTTTATAGGCATTCTCAACTCTTTTCTTGACATTTTACATTGTAGACTGTTAATTTACAAAATACAATCTACATTGTAGATGAGCATGAATGAAACAGCAGCGAACCCAAAGCCCTATTTACTTCTCCCATAACAGCAACATCTCGGATAAGGCTGACCTAAACCCCCAACTCCTTACCCTCGCAGGGAAGGGGGAGCCAGACTCCGCTCTGAGCAACAAATTTGTTCTTGTTCCCTCTCCTCGTAGGAGAGGGTTAGGGAGAGGTTCTTCATCCAATACCTAACAGCCATGCAACGCCTACGCCACCGCATCAACCCCAAAACCTTTGTGATCACCCTCAGACAAATCGCCAAACACCTAAAAATCCAGCAAGAGCGCATCCTCAACTGGGAAAAATGGCACAATGTCCTTTGGATACACATCCAAGGGATTGGTGGTTACTTCGTCAGTTACCGCAAATTAGAACAATGGATTGCCGCCTGTCGCGCCCTAATTCGCTGCTGTCCCAACTTAAGTAGCCTCAACGCCCTTTGGCAGTCCATTTTGCAAGAGGCACAGCGCTATACCGAAGATGCGATCGCTCGACTCCAAGCCATGTGGCAGCAACGATACACTGATTTAGCCAGTCGTTAACAGACTTAAAAGGTCAGAAGCCAGCATCAAGTTGTCCAGTCTTCCTGCTGACTTGTGCACTAAACGCAGCCGGAAATTTTTGCAGCAGGATATGCTTATTTGTATCAATAGCAGTGCATTCATCAATCTGCTGCTGTAACGGCTGGATGCGATCACGTTTGGCACAATGAGCTGTTTTATGAGTTGCCGCAAGGTGACGCGGGAGCGATCGCAGATTAACCTCGCCAATGGTACAAGCACAAGACTAAGGCGGCTGTGACTTCCCCTCTTCAATAACTGGTGTCGCTACGTTAGCTGGAGATAAGTCTTGCTGCTGCACGACAGCCTTGAGCTTGAGATAAAAGCCAGAGGAGTCCGGTGGCGGGGTGAATTGGTGAATTGGCTGTTTGCTAAGTTCGCAGCGCGACCAATCGGCATCGTAGGTACGAATAATATCAGCATTCGTCATTAGTGCCCCTGAGAGTTGTTTATCCAACTCGACAGATGCCTCCGTTAAATCTTCTCTTGGCATCATTGCTGGAGGCAAAGTATCCTCTTTAGCCGTCGGTTCTTGTTCCTGTGTCTTGACCTCAAGCCTTGCAGGTTCATCGACAGTCTCAGGGGAACTGAGAGTTAGAGACGGTAGACTGAGTTCCTGGATGAGGTCAATTGATGTCGCACCCAGTCGTGCCGTCAGACGTTGGGGAAGTTTTCGAGAAATCAGCCGTTCAAACTCGTGGGTAAAGCGATAAATCGGTTGCCCGCGTCGTCCCCAAACTGCCAAGATTTGCTCCACAGAAACAGCTTTGTAACGCCCCTGATACAGTGCCTCAATGACTCCCAAACGCACCCAAATTGCTGGATAGTTCCTCAGCCACAGATTGACGAGTTCTTGGGCAGTGTAACCCCTCAGCTCAAACTTATAGTGACTGAGCAAGGCAACTGCATAGGCAACAACTGGATCTGTGGTGGGTTCGCTCATCAAACCTCAACTCGACAGCACCGAAACAATATAGGGAGAATTAATTGCACTTACCCGTCCTGTTCTGATTAACGCCTGATACATAAACGCGATCGCCTCAGCGCGTGTGGTTTCCCGTTTCGGTTCCAATAACGCTGGTGTAGGGTAGTTCACAATAATACCTGCCTGGGTGGCAGCAGCAACGGCTGATTTAGCATAAGCAGGAATACTATCGCGATCTTCGTAGATTTCCAAGACCTTCACATCGGCACTAGGTAGTGAAAGTCCGCTAACCAAAGAAGCAATCAGCTCAAGTCGCCGCAAATTCGATTGGGGGCGGAAGGTTTGGTCGGGGAACCCAGAGAGGAAGCCACCGCTATAAGCTTGAGTAATTACAGGTAATGCCCAAAAATCAGCCGGGATATCGTTGAATTGAGCAACAGGGCGTATCGACGTTGGGTTAAAGATTTTCACCACTAAGGCGGCATACTGCGCTCGATTGATGGGTGCATCGGGTTTGAAGCTGCCATCAACAAACCCAGTAACTAAGTTCAGGCTAGCGAGAGGGCGAATAAAATTACCTGCCCAATGGTCTTGAATATCTGAAAACGAGGGATTGTAGGGGTCGGGATTGACAATATAGGGAGAGGCGATCGCATCTGCCCGTCCCGTTGCTACCAATGCCTGATAAATCAATGCCGCCACTTCAGCGCGGGTAATGCTACGCATTGGTTCTAGCTGTTCGGGTTTGGGATAATTGACTACCAATCGTCGTTGAGTCGCCGTGGCGATCGCTTGGGTGGCATAACTGGGAACCGATGCGCGATCGCTGTAAAACAGTAACAAGTTAGGATTACCCCCCGTCAACCCCAAACCACTCACCAGGGACACCAGCGCCTCTACCCTCGTCAAATTCTGCTGGGGGCGAAATGTCCCATCTGGAAACCCAGAAACAAACCCCATACTTGCCGCTTGGCTGATTGCCGTCGCCGCCCAAAAATCAGCCTTCACATCCGCAAACACCCCCGTCCCCGTACCCCGTTGTCGGGGCAAATCAAACGTCTTAGCAATAATTGCCGCATATTCAGCACGGGTCATACTAGCTTCTGGCTTAAACGTGCCGTCAGGAAAGCCCCGAATCAAACCTTTACTAACCAATCCCTGAATAAACGCCTCGCCCCAATGACTCGCCAAATCGCTAAACTGACCTGGACCCATTGCGGGTGCGGGAACTTGAGCAGAACCCAGTACTATCGGACCCTGTACTTGTGCCGGATTGAGCTGATTTCCCACCGAAACTAGCGTTGCAGAGGTGTTGTTTTGCAAATCGACCTGACCGTTATCCCGTAGGATGTTACCTGCTGGGTCTTGGCTGCTGCCCAAATCCGGTCTAGCATTCCCCGTAACCACCAGACCCCCACTCGTATTCTTCTCGATCAAATTGTGACGCAGGACGGGTCGTGCTTCGCGAGACAGGAAAATTCCAGCACTGTTACCCACCAACTTATTGTCTGCAACTAACGGGGCTGCCGAGTCGCTCATTGCCATGCCATAACCCGTTTTTTGGCAACTATTGCGTCGGATTTCTCCCTTGGCATTGCGTACCAAAAAAATACCACTCGCCGCATTGGCGATGAATACATTATCCAGAATCAGAGGTTTGCCAGTGCCCGTAATGAAAACTCCCTCGCGAGTGCAATTGGTGAAGGTATTGTTAGCAAGGACGGGTGACGTTGATTCAATCCAAACCCCTGTTCCTTTTTCTGCCGGGTTTGTTACCGTGACTCCCCGCAATTGAGCGTTAGAATCGAGTCGCAGCGTGATATTTTGATTGGCAAACGTGGGACTGGCATAGTTCCCACTCCCGACGATGAGAATTTTCTTACCCTTACTGGGTTCATCCCCCAGCACCATCACTCCAGTAGGAATAACCAGGGGAAATACTTCCCCTCCAGCAGCATTATAAGTTCCATCCGCCAGCTTAATCGTCGTTCCTGCTTGAGCAGAAATAAGGGCTTTTGTCAAGGTTTTCAGCGGGGCGGCGGCGGAACCGGAACTGACATCCTTGCCACTAACTGGGTTGACGTAAAGAGTCAATTGAACCATATCATTGGGTGTTGGTTATTGGTTATTGGTTGTTGGTTATTGGCTGTTGGTTGTTGGCAAACAACAAACAACAAATAACAAATAACAAAGGACTAACATTATGATTGAAGTCGAGCATCTGAGCAAAATCTACGGTTCCACCTCCGCAATACAGGATGTCACCTTCAAGGTTGAGCCAGGGGAAATCCTGGGATTCCTCGGACCAAATGGAGCCGGGAAAACGACAACCATGAGGATTTTGGCGGGATATTTGCCTGCAACCAGCGGTACTGCCCGCATTGCTGGTTACGATGTTCATGAAGATTCTATGGCAGTTCGCAAGCGGATTGGCTACTTGCCAGAAACGCCACCCCTATATCCGGACATGACGGTTGAGGGATTTCTGCACTTTGTCGCCCGAATTAAAGGCGTTGCAGCAGGCGATCGCACGGCGAAAGTAAAATTTGCCATAGAACGCTGCAACCTAACGGAAAAGCGCAAAGTACTTATCCGTAAACTATCTAAAGGCTTCCGGCAGCGAGTTGGCATTGCTCAGGCGATCGTTCACGACCCACCCGCCATTATTCTAGACGAACCCACCATTGGTCTCGACCCCCGGCAAATCATCGATGTCCGGAATTTAATCAAAAGCCTTGCTGGCGAGCATACCATTATCCTCTCGACCCACATCCTGCCAGAGGTCAGCATGACTTGCAGCCGCGTGGCAATTATCAATCGAGGTCGGATCGTGGCAACTAATAGCCCCGAAAATTTGATGGCGCAGTTAGCTGGAGGGTCGGGTTACGAGCTAGAGGTAGACGGCGACGCCGTCAAATTGCAAAGGCTCTTACAGGTTTTACCCGGAATCTGTTTGGTGGAAATCGTTCCTGTTGAGGATTTACCGCCCAATCGCTCTTTGATTCGCATCACGTCTACACCCAATGCCGAACCAGGACGGGATATTGCGGCTGTCACTGTCGGTGCAGGTTTGGGACTCCATGAAATGCGGCGCACTCGCGTCACACTGGAAGATGTCTTTTTAGAATTGACGATGCAGGATGTCGGCACTGGAGATTTGGAACAGGGTGCGGGGAAAGCATCCTCCCAAGACTCCCCAGTCCCTCAATTAACCCAAGAGAGTGAGGATGTTTGGGAGTGAAAAGAAATCTGCCCAATTCTCCCTTCCCTATTCTCCATTCCCAACATCTGAAGGACACGCCTAAAAATGGTTGTATTTAGCAATATATTGGCGATTTTTCGCAAGGAATTGCAGGGCTATTTTGCTTCGCCCTTAGCTTATGTCGTTGCCAGCATCTACTGGTTGCTGTCTGGCTTCTTTTTCGTGGCAATCCTCCTGAGTCCAGAGGGGCTAATTCAGCAGGTGGCAGCGCGAGACCAAATGGGTGTGCCCACTCCACCCGTCGATGTGGCTTATGAATTTTTGCGCTTTTTCTTGAGCGTGATGGGTTCTCTTGCCTTGTTCATACTGCCGATTCTCTCGATGGGACTTTATTCCGAGGAACGCAAGCGGGGAACCTTGGAGCTATTAGCCACTTCACCCCTAACTAACTGGGCGGTAGCTGTGGGAAAATTGTTGGGCGTGCTAACGTTTTTTACGGTGATGGTATTGCCCTTACTAGCGTATGAAGCGATCGCTCTCGGTGCGGCTAATCCTCCAGTCCCACCCAGTGTGCCCTTACTCGCTCACGTAGGGCTAATTCTCCTCGCCGCCTCCATTCTCTCGTTGGGGATGTTCATTTCCTCCCTCACAGATAGCTCGATTCTCTCCGCCATTCTCACTTTCGCGCTAATGTTAGGACTCTGGCTCGTTGACTTGGTTGCCAAAAATATTGGTGGTCCTGTGGGTGAAGCTTTGGGTCATTTATCGTTGCTGGCAAACTATACCAACCTGGTACAGGGCATCCTGGATACTAGCAGCCTAATTTTGTTTGCGAGTTATATCATTCTTGGATTATTTCTCACCGCCCAGTCCATCGATGCCTTGCGTTTCCAGCGTTCCTAAGTAGAAAGTGCTGTTAGCGTAGCGCTGCTTTGCGCGTGCTGAGTAGGCGGTTCTTTACTGGGGGCGAAACAGTGCGTGGCGTCTAATTCTAAGTTGTTTTCTGTTGTAGTTGCTTGGGGAACTGAGGAACTGAGGAGTCATTCCTTATGATTGCGAGTTGTTATCAATCACAATTAGCCATGATCAGGAAAACTAAATCGCTGTACCAACGCACGCGGCAAGCCGTACTCTTGACACTCGCCACCTGTTGTGTTGTTATCGCTGCTCCATCAGTTCGAGCGGATACGACATTGACGAGTACCAACTTTGCCAGCGCCTACCAAGACGTTGACGTAGTAAAACAAGCAGCGGAACGGGGTCTGACTGACCAAGTCTTCAACGCTTTGAGCAGTCCAGATACGTCTTATGATGTACGGGCTGCCGTTGTCAATGCGCTGGGTTGGTCTTTCACAGGTCAGCACCATGCCAAGACCTATCTTGATTACGTTGCCTCTAGTCATGGCAAGTCATCCTCAGCCCTCACAATAGCTGAACTGACACCGGAGGAAATGTTCTCGCTAGGCTACTTGTTAGCGATGGACAACTACGGGAACCCGCAGGCGAGGCTCGTTCCTGGAGAAAATGGGGAGGTTGAGCAGGCAAATGCTGTTACCCTACTTGATGCGGTTAGCAACAAGTTACCGGATAATTTCTCAGTGGCTTTAATCCGTAGCCTTGTGCAGGCGCGAAACGCACAAATTTCGCAAGACTGGTGTGGGGCTTACAAAATCGTGGCTGGGGTAGTTAAAGACTTTCCAGGTCAACAAAATATGCGAGCGCAAGCGGTGGAAATTGTCATGGGCTATATGGCTAGCCATCAAGAATACTGTTCGCCAACCTAGCACCTAGTTATGCATCTACCTGTTGGTGAGCGAAAATATAACGTTGCTAGTTTTGGGGGGATGGGAAAGGCTTGAAGTGATAACCCCAGGGATTTGCACTTCGATGCCGTACGAATTGACCTCTCCCGAACCCTCCCTACAAAGACAGGGAAGAGGAATACGTTTGTTAGTGACGACTGACCGCATAATGCCAATATGAAAACCATCAAAAATAAAAATTATTTAATATACCTGTTTTGGCTCGGCCCCTTTCTGAGCATTATGGGCATAACTGCCCAGGTTGTTGCGGGGAACTGGTCGCCAGTTTCTTTAGGGTTGCTCTTTACTGGATTGGCATTTATTGGCTTTTGGCTGCTATTTGTAGGTGCGTTTGCTCCAGAATTTTGGGGTCGCCGTTCCACGCAAGTCGGAACGAATGCGATCGTCGCGACGCTAGCCATGTTAGTGATTTTGGGGCTGCTTAACTTTTTGGGAGTTCGCTATGCCCAGCGCGTGGATTTAACAGAAAATCAGCTATTTACCCTCTCACCGATGTCGCAACGAGTGGTAAAAAATTTGCAGCAACCTGTGAAAGTCTGGATATTTGACCCTAAGCCCAATCCAGCAGACCGAGATTTGCTGAACAATTACCGTCGTTATGGGTCGAAATTGGAATATGAGTTTGTTGACCCACAGCTAAAACCGTCACTCGCTCAGAAGTTTAAGGTCCAGTCTCCTGGAGAGGTTTACCTAGAATACGGGTCAGCGCGAAAGCCATTGCAGACGGTGAGCGATGCAGAGCGCCTTTCGGAAATTAAACTAACTAATGGTATCGAACAACTCACAAGCGATCGCACTGACACGGTTTACTTCCTCCAAGGTCATGGAGAACGCCCCCTAGAGCAGGTGGAAGGCGGTCTGTCTGAGGCGGTGGGGGCACTAAAAGAAAAGAACTTTACTGCCCAGCCACTCAATTTGGCTGAACGTTCGGACGTGCCTAAAGATGCCTCACTCGTCGTTGTCGCAGGTCCCAAGCGGGCGCTGTTTCCAGGAGAAGCTCAAGCTTTAAGAACTTATCTGGCAACGGGAGGCAGTCTGCTGTTGATGGTAGACCCGGAGACGAATCCGGGACTGGATAATTTACTGGCAGATTGGGGCGTTCAACTAGAGCGTCAGATCGCGATCGATGCCTCAGGTCAGGGGCGTTCAGTTGGTCTTGGTCCGGCTACTCCACTGGTGACTAAGTACGGCAACCATCCCATTACCAGAGATTTCGGGAGTGGATTTTCCTTTTATCCGCTAGCGCGACCTGTGGCAGCGAAGTCAGTAGACGGCGTTAAGGAAACTCCCTTGATTATGACCAACGAGCAGAGTTGGGGAGAAAGTAGTCCTGAAAAACAACCCTTACAGTTCGAGCCAAAAAGCGATCGCCCCGGTCCCCTAACCCTAGGTATTGCCCTCAGCCGCCAAGCCCAATCTGTATCAGCCTCACCATCTCCTACACCTAGCCCTGAAGCCAAAAGTAGTCCCTCGCCATCTCCTACACCCAGCACTGAAGCCAAAAGTAGTCCCTCGCCATCTCCCACACCCAGCGCTCAAGCCAAAAGTAGTCCCTCACCATCTCCCACACCTATCATTCGAGCGACGGCTAGTCCCTCGCCGTCACCCACAACTTCTCCCAGTGGGCAACCAGCCGCGTCCCCGTCATCGGCAAGTCAGGAAAAGAACACTAAGAAGACATCTGAGGCGCGGCTAATTGTCTATGGAAACTCGAATTTTGCTACTGATGGTTGGTTCAAGCAGCAACTCAATGGAGATGTCTTTCTCAACTCCGTTAGTTGGTTGAGCAAGCGGGATGAACAAGCCCTTTCGATTCGTCCTAAAGAACCGAAGAACCGCCGCATTAACCTGTCACAGATGCAAGCTGGCTCACTAGGCTGGACGGCGCTTGTAATCATGCCCTTACTCGGCTTGATGACAGCCGGGGTGATGTGGTGGCGACGGCGATAGAGAGTTAATGATTATGAAGCTACAGCGAACAACTTTAATTTTGTTAGTCACAGCCAGCTTACTGGGCGGTTTTGTTTATTTCTTTGAAATTCAGGGTGCGCCAAAACGAGAAGCCGCTAAAACAACAAAGCAGCCAATCTTTGCCTTTAAAGAAGACCAGATTCAGTCTTTGACGATTAACAGGGATGAAAAGACTTTAGAATTTGAGCGCGTCAGTGGCAAAGAAACGGGCTGGCGGATGAAGACACCCAAAGATGTTCCAGCCAGCAATGCTTCTGTCGCCTTTTTGTTGAATTTGTTAGTGGAGGGAAAAAGCGATCGCTCTTTCCCAATCAAAACTAACCAACTTTCAGAGTATGGCTTAGACAAACCCGCAGCAATGGTAAAAGTAAAGCTGAAAAATCAGCAAACTCATCAGCTAATCCTGGGCAAACCTGACTTTAATCGCAGTTTCTTATATGCTCAGACCAACCCATCAATTCAAACACCTCAGTCGTTGAAAGTGCTGTTAGTACCAATAGACTTTGAGTATGCCGTAAATCGCCCGATGTCTGAATGGCAAACCCAATCGGAAAATTCTGATAGTCCTAAAGCCTCCCCGACACCGGATAGTTCTAAACCCTCACCTACTCCTGCAAGTCCTACAGCCTCCCCAACACCAGAGAGTTCTAAACCCTCACCTACTCCAGCCAAGCCTAAACCTTCACCTACGCCGGACAACTTTAAGCCGGATTACACTAATAATAGGGGCTATTAAAGTTTGTACCTACGGGACTATAGCCGCTCTCAGTTGAGTCCAATATAGGTCGTCCTTAGGGGGATAACAGTATTAGACCCTACCACCTAGCTTGCTCCTCAGTATTTTCTCTAATAAAAATCTAGACAGCCTTTTTCTATTCCTGGTTTTCTCGGATTCCAGCAACTTCCAAGACTCCCTACAATTAGCTTGCTGTATTTTAAGCTAACCTTCGTAGGATAAAAATCATGCTGAAGATTTTACGTTTTTCTGTTGGTTTATCCGTCATCATTAGCCTGATATCTATTGGTTCTTTAGCTTTGGCTCGTGAGGGAAATTGGCTAGAAGTTACGCAACCTCAGTCTAGCAATCGTATTTTCATTGATGTCAATTCAATTAAACGAGAGCCAGTTACCGGAGATGTCAAATACAAAATTCGCAATGTTTACAGTAAACCTACCTCAACTGGAGTAGCCAGAAGCAGATCGACTTATCTCGCTTACTGTAATTCAAATATGCAGCGACTCAGTGAACTCACAACCTACAACAGATCGAATCGAATCTTAGAATCTATCACTTACGGCGCTCAAACCAAGCGGGGCGATTTCCGAAATCTTGAGGCTCCCCTCGAACAAGTGACTTCTGAAAGCGTTAGTTATGCGGCTTTTAAATACGCTTGTTCTCGTTGAATTGAGTTGTAGAAGCCGTAGGGGCAGGTTTAACTAAGTTGTCTGTGGGCAACCTAAGATATCGGTAAACCTGCCCCTATTAAATTGCGTTGGCGAAGACTGACCAAAAAGCAAGGGAAGAGAATTATTATCTCTTCCCCCTTGCTTATCTTGATTTTCTGCTTGTTGACCCTCTTTCAGCTTTTTCCGCAGCATTTGCTGTTGCTTTTTGAGTTGTCGCTGGCGAGCAGAACCGCCTTTACCTTTATCGTTTCTACCCTGACGACGGGGAGATTCCCACCGCTTTAGTCGCTGTGTCATGAGTGTTGCCTCTCAAATAACAGTGGGCGGGGGGAGACTCGAACTCCCACGACCGTAAGGTCGCCACATTTTGAGTGTGGTGCGTCTACCAATTCCGCCATCCGCCCTGGGGGGCAACTTGATCATTATACCCTATTGAGGGCTTCTGTAACAAGGATTGATAAGTTTGAGAGCTAGCCCAACGGTCAATTTCTCGCGCCCGTAAAACCGGGACTGGGTGAGTGAGTTGAGCCGTTTGTGCTGATTTGAGCAATTCACCCAACTCACTATTGCTGACATCATCGTAAGCTCTGGCTTGCGCGATGAAGGCATCTAAGTTTAGTTGGGGTGCAAGGGTTGGGGAACCGCCCGCGAGTTTCATGAGTACGGACATCACTACTCTAGGGTTTTGAGTAGCGAGTAAGGCAGCGCGATCGCAAGTAAATTCTGCACACCGCAACCACTCTAACATTTGTGCCTGTACGCTTTGAGCAATAACTGTTCCCCAACCGGGAAGTAAACCAGCCGCTAAAACGATGATATTGAGCGGTGTTAGGTAGACTCCATGTTCGCACTTGAGGTGACCCAGTTCATGAGCAATGACCGCCTGAATTTCTTCTGGCGTCAGTATCTCAATTAAGGACGTGTGCATGACAATAAACGGCTGCTTCCCCCGCATGGCAAAGGTATAAGCATTGGGAACCGGATGCTGCTGCACATAAAGCTGGGGTGGCTCTAAATCGAGAGTTTCACAGGCTTCTAAGAGGAGCTTATGCAGGTGCGGCAGTTGATTTTCACCGACCAAGATGCTGGCGGCAATATTGTTCAAGTAAAAAAACTGTTCCGCCAACGGTCCCAATAGATTCCGCACCATCAAGTCTAGACCCGGTATCTGCTTGAGGGAGTTGGTTGCTGCCAAATCTAGAGGATGACGAAACTGGTCTGCCTTCAGACCCACTAATAATGTTTTTGAGAATCCCATGCGGACAACCGTAAATGAAGAATGATATTGAGCGTGCTATTGAGGCGAACTGTCTTTCTCAGCTTCGACCTGACGTAACTATGCAGTCCTTGCTGTTGGGTATCGCCTCTAAAACAGGCAGTCCTCAATCAGTATATCGAGAACCTCAGAACCTCTGCTGGTTAAAAAGACAGATAGAATGAACCACTCTAGACGCAGAGGGCATGGAGGAATAAGAGGAGAATTTGTAAGTCCTATAGTTTTCACTCTTCACTCTACTCAGCATTCTCACGATGCAGTTCCAGCACACTCAACACTCAGCACTTTTAATTGCTCAACTATTCAGATAACCAGGCTTTGACGCGGCTTAGACTTTTCCAGTCGGGTTTTCGGGTTAAGCCATCTTCGATACTTTCAGACAAATCCCGTCGAATATCTGAGTCAAGCGCCATCATCTGTTTTACAACGTCGATATGTTGCCGGATACCAGTTTGACCCGTTTCCAGCATGGCAACTACCAGGTTTACTCTGCCTTGAGGAGCATTTTGATCTAACTTGACTCCTTTGAGCGCAACTTTATAGGCTTGCTCTGGTTTGTCGTCTAACAAATAGAGCCATGCCAGACAACTCCAAGCCGCCGCAAGTTTTGGGGAGCGATCGCATATGTCTTTGAACACTGGAATCAGCGTATCCGGACCTTCACCTGCGTTGTAGCGTTCTAGTCCGGCATCAAAAAGAGAATTAACAGCGTCGTTCATATAGGGGAATTTTTTCCAACAGTCCAAAAAGTAAAGATACCAGACCCATTTCAACCTTTGGGTCTGGCTTTACAAAAACCAGCTAATTTAGGCGATCGCTATAGCAAGTCAGCGGAAGCATCAGAATTAATGAAGCTTATACCCCGAAAGACTTGCCACAACCACAGCTTTGATTGGCATTGGGGTTCGTGAATTGGAATCCACCGCCAATCATGGCATCGCTGTAATCCAGTACCAGACCGTAGAGATAAAGCATACTCTTAGGATCGCAAACGATTTTAAAGCCTTCATAGTCGAAGACTTGGTCATTCTCTCTAACCTTGCTTGGGTCTTCAAAATCCATCAGGTAAGACATTCCAGAACAACCTCCCTGGCGGACACCAACCCGCAAGTAGAGGTCTTTTCCTTGTTTCTCACGCAGTGCTAAAACGTGCTTCAAAGCGGATTCGGTCAGCAGGATACCTTTCTGTTGCGGCTGAGTAGCTTGTGTCATAAGTATTTCGCGGCTCCTAATTGCTCTTTTGTAGGGATAACTTTAAGTTTGCCAGTCCATACAGTCAAGCTTATCGAGATTATCCGTTGGCTGTGAACTTGTTCTAATGGGTTTTCCCTCATTTTAACAAGGGTCTTACCCCAGCCCTCGTCACTCGTCACTTGTCACTCGTCACTCAGTACTATTTCCCAGATAGAACAACAGCCCGGAAAGTATTGCGGTTTAATAGGGAATATCCACTCTTCTACTGACTCTTACCAGCCAGTGTTTTTGCCCTCAACGCCAACTGCTCTATGTCTGCTCTGAATCGTGCTACTTGTCGTCGGCTCAAGAATTTACAACAGATTCCTAGTGTGTGGGAAGGCGATCGCCGTCCATTACTAGCGTTTTCGGATAGCGTGGAGCCGGAGGCACAGAGCAGTGGTGAATGTATTCTTTGGGTAGATGGCTTAGAAGGGGTTGTCCGGGCGATGGAGGTAGTGTCGCCAGACATGGGACCCGAAGCCGTTGCTCGCGCGTTGTTACGAGCAATGGAGCATCCTCAAAGCCCTGCTAGACCGGCACGACCTTCTAAGATTGTGGTTCGAGACCGAGAAATTCAGTTTTTTTTGCGCGGTGTCCTTCAGGAGTTGGACATTACGATTGATTACGTTCCCACGTTGCCCTTAATTGACGAGTTATTTCGCGGCTTTGAGGAAGTTGCTAGCACTCGACAGCCTAAGCTTCCTCCTCAGTATGCAGACATCTTGACCGAAAAAGCTTATGAGCTTTGGCAGGATGCCCCTTGGGAATTGCTGTCTGACCATCATATTCTTTCAATAGAGTTAAATCAGTGGGATGTGGGAACGCTGTACGTCTCGGTGATGGGAATGCTGGGGATGGAGTACGGGGTGTTGTTATACCGCTCCTTGGATTCCCTCAAGCGATTTCGGGCGTCGGTTTTAGCAGAAGAGTCATTTGAGCAGATGGAACAAGCCTTCTTAGGGCAGGATTGCTTATTTGTGACCTTTGCGCAAGACGAGGATGACTCAGAAGACGATGAAGATGATGAAGAAATTGATTTAGCTGACTTGCCGCTGTCAGCGATTGTCCCTAACTTTGGGGCAGTGCATCCGTTGGAAGGAATGCGACCATTTCTCTATGACGAAGAAGCGATCGCTGTTTATATGGCAATCGAAGCCCTACACCGATTTTTCCGGGCGTCCTATCGACAGTTGGCAGGAGATAGCTTCCCAGCTATCACTAAGCGTTATCGCATCCCCGTGCCATCAGAAGCAGAGTTGAAATCAACGGCTTCTATTAAAGTTTCTACTCTCCCTGAATTGGCAGCCGAGTTGTTGGAAATGGCTGAGTCATCGGAAGACGAAGACTTTGACGAAGACTTTGACGACGATGAGATGGCAGTACCCTTGCGGGATGACTTAGTGCCAAAAGATGCGTTCCTCAGCTTGGGAATGATGCCTTGGGAAAGCATTGAAACGTTGCGTTCTGGCGTCGATTGCTATCAGTCTAAAGATGTCACGGCAGCAGGGGAAGGAATGCCTGTCGTGTTGATTCAAACCACTCGTCCTAAAGCTAAGGCGTTGATCGAGCAGATTCAGACGGCTGGGGGCTTGAAAGGAATTTGCTTTAATCCAGGAGAAGACCCGTTTGAAGGCGATCGCTACGACTTGGGTATTCTTCAAACTGAGAATAGCAGTTTATTCCTATTTGGGGAGTTTCCCGAAGCCGACCCTACCCATGTGGCGGCTCGTAAGAAGTGGGATCAGCGCTGTAAGAAGATTAAAGGATATTGTGGCTTAATTATTGCCAAAGGGCTGACGGGAGCCTCTCGCGGTAATCCTCAGCCCCGTGACATGATGGCATTATTTGAAGCGCGATCGCTTTCAGCAAAAGAATTGGGATTGGGGATGCTTCAGTTGATGCCTCAGTTTGAGTTTGAGTGAGACTTTCTCAGAGGTTGTTCGCTTTTCAATGACAAGCAAGCGCTCTGTCACTGAGATAGTCAATCTAATGCCAAAACTTTACTGTTTCTAGCACTTATAGCGGTTTCCAGTTGAGTACAATACACTCTTCTGTTATTTCCATTGTCCTCAACCAGAATCTCTGTACCTTATCCAAGTGAGAACTGCTATAGTCTCCCTACAACCCGGACATTTCGTATTACAAACTCTGTACCTGTATTACAAATAAATCTTAAAAAAATTCCAGCTAAACTCGTTAAAAATGTTTAGGATTATATAGTTTAAGGCGAAAATTTTAGCTAAGATTTAGCACCTCTAGCCCTTATTGAGAGGGTGTCGATGAAAGTCAATATCAAGTAATAGACTGGCACTCTAGGTACTGGTTAGGTTAGCTATTCCTTGTTGAGTGTTAGCAAAAATTGATAACGCCAGGGTATTGGAATAGGGATTGCGGTGCATCACCAGTCTGAGCATAAACCACTCATTTACCGCGATCGCACGAGTGTCATTTATATCTCTAAACTACTTCGCTACCAAAGTAAACCTACGCGCTTACAGGCTGTTAGCGAAGCGGCGCGTTAGCAAAGTCTGGAGCGATACAAACGAAGTCCGCCGCCGGAGCTTTAGTGACAACAGACTTTCTCTCAAGCTCACGCGAGTCCAAAGCTTTAGTGAGGATTGTGTTTGTGCAGCCGTTCTCTTGCTTCCAAAGGGAGCCGCTGCCCTAAGGTAGCGGGACGCAATCGCATCCTTTTCTAATCGCCAGGTTATTTCTAATGCTGTCTTGTTACATCTAACTATGATTAGTCTTTCCGGATACCAGATTCTTAGCCAAATCTACGAAAGTGCCAATTCTGTTGTCTATCGCGCCATACGAGAACAGGATAATCAATTCGTAGTCCTCAAAGTTCTAAAAGAAGACTATCCTACACCGCAAGAACTCACTCGATATAAGCAGGAATATGAAATCACTCGCAATCTGAATCTGGACGGCATAGTTAAGGCTTATAACTTAGAACCCTATCAAAGAAGCCTGGTGATCATCCTTGAGGATTTTGGCGCGTCATCCTTAAAGCAATGGATTGACGACTGTATAGGAGCAGGGTATGCCTTACCTCTACCTCAATTCCTCAAAATTGCCATTCAAATATCTGACGTTTTAGGCAAGATTCATGCTGCCAATGTCATTCACAAAGATATTAACCCGTCCAATATCGTCTATAACCCAGGAACCGGGCAGGTCAAAATTATTGACTTTGGCATTTCCACCCAATTAACCCGTGAAAATCCTACGCTGAAAAATCCCAATGTTTTAGAAGGCACCTTGGCTTATATGTCGCCGGAGCAAACGGGACGGATGAATCGTTCTCTAGATTACCGTACGGACTTTTACTCGCTCGGTGTCACCTTCTACGAACTGCTCACCGGAAAGCTACCATTTGAGACGACGGATGCGCTGGAGTTAGTGCATTGTCATATTGCTAAAGTGCCGATGTCGCCGCATCAGGTTAATCCAGAGATTCCCAAAGCGGTTTCAGATATTGTGATGAAACTGATGGCAAAAACGGCTGAGGAGCGATACCAAAGTGCTTTCGGCATCAAAGCGGATGTGGAATCATGTCTGACCCAGTTAGAGTCTGATGGAGAAATATCAGAGTTTCCACTCGCCTGTTTCGATATTTCTGACAAGTTTCAAATTCCCCAAAAACTCTATGGGCGTGAGGCGGAAGTTGCGACATTATTGGCAGCGTTTGAGCGAGTAGCTACTGGTAGCGGGTTAACCTCTCCCCCTACCCCTCTCCTACGACGAGAGGGGAGTCAAACTCCCTCCTTCCCTCCTAGGGAAGGGAGCCTGGGGGGGTTAGGTCGAGTCGAACTCATACTCATTGCTGGTTATTGCGGTATCGGGAAATCAGCGCTAGTCGCTGAAGTTCACAAACCCATCACAGAAAAGCGCGGTTATTTCATCTCCGGCAAATTTGACCAATTTCAGCGGAATATTCCCTACTCAACTGTCGTCAGCGCTTTTAAACAATTGGTGCGGCAACTATTAACTGAATGCGAAGTACAACTAAACCAATGGCGGGAAAAACTAGTAACCGCATTTGGTCCCAACGGTCAGGTAATTATTGATGTGATTCCTGAAGTGGAACTGATTGTCGGAAAACAGCCAGCCGTGCCAGACTTAGGGTCAACTGAGTCACAAAATCGCTTTAATCTCGTCTTTCAAAACTTCATCCGAGCCATTTGTTCAAAAGAGCATCCCTTGGTTATCTTTTTGGACGATTTGCAGTGGGCAGACTCCGCCACTCTCAAGTTGATAGAACTGATGATGACCGATACCGATACCCAGTATTTATTTTTGATTGGTGCGTATCGGGATAATGAAGTCAACCCTACACATCCCTTGATGATGACCCTTGAGGGGCTACGTAATGTTGGGGCAACTGTCAACTTTATTACCTTAGCACCCTTAGCATTAGAGCCGATTAGCCAACTGATTGCCGATACATTGCACAGTGACATCGCCTCAGTAAAACCCTTGGCATCCCTTATAGTGAGGAAAACCGGGGGCAATCCTTTCTTTGTTAATGAATTTCTAAAAGCTCTATACGCTGAAAATTTACTAACGTTTAACTTCCCTCAGTCCCTCCTGACCTCTCCAACCGCCCGGAGTTCGGGGGGAGTACAAGAAGAATCACTCAATCCTCCCCCTTGCCTAGGGGGAGTTCGGGGGGGGTTCTGGCAGTGGAATCTTGCTCAAATCGAAGCCAAGGGCATCACCGATAATGTGGTGGAGTTGATGATTGGCAAAGTGAAGAAACTGCCAGAATCTACTCAGCAGGTTTTACGCTCTTGCGCTTGTGTGGGTGCATCTTTCGACTTAAACACCCTTTCTATCATTAGTGAAAAATCAAGAACCGAAATTTCCTTGGAACTAACTCCGGCAGTTCAGTCAGGGTTAATCCTGCCCACATCCGAGTTCAATGAAAAACTGTTAATTCAAAATTATAAATTTTTGCATGACCGAGTACAACAAGCCGCTTATGCCTTGATTGATGAGGAGCAGAAACAAGTCGTTCACTTACAAATAGGTCGCCTGCTGTTGCAGAATATCACACCCTCGCCGTTATCAGAGGAGATATTTGAAATCGTTGATCATCTCAATCTTGGTGTTGAGCTTGTGACTTCTCAACAAGAACGAGATGAAATCGCCAAACTGAATCTATTTGCAGGTCAGAAAGCCAAAGCCGCAACAGCTTATGCGGCGGCAATTAAATATTTCTATGTGGGACGAGAAATCCTAAGTGCAAATAGTTGGCAGAATTCCTATGACCTAACCTTAGCTATACATGAAGAAGCCGTACAAGCGGCGTACCTCAACGGGGACTTTATCGCGATGGAGCAATTGGCTCTTGTCGTGTTAAACCATGCCAAAACAGTGCTGGAAAAAGTGAAAGTCTATGATGTCAAAATTCAAGCGGCTGGGGCACAGGGCAACTTCAAAGAAGCGATTACGATTGGACTCGTGGTGCTGAAGCTGTTAGGGGTGATATTACCAGAAGAGCCGAGCCAATTGGATATTCAAAGAGGATTCCAGGAAACAGCTTCACTCTATGCTGGGCAAGAAATCGAAGAGTTAATTAACCTGCCGGAGATGACCGAACCTGTACCGCAGGCAGCTATCTATATCCTATCGAGTATCAGTGCTGCTGCCTATATAGCGGCTCCTGAACTTATGTTACTGATTGTGTCATCAATGGTTAATTTATCTCTCAAATATGGTCATGGCACCTGGTCAGCATTTAGTTATGCCGCTTATGGATTAATTCTGTGTGGAGTTGTTCAAGACATTGAGTTAGGTTATAAATTTGGCAAATTGAGTTTAAGTTTGACGAAACGGTTAAATACCAAGAGAGGCAAGGCGAGGGCATTCGAGGTATTGGGTGCTCACGTAATGCACTGGAAAGAACATTTTAGGGAAACACTGCCCATTGTGAGTGAAGGTTATCAAAGCGGTGTAGAAACCGGAGAATTTGAATTTGCTGGTTATTGTGCATTTTTTGTGTGCGATCATTCATATTTTATTGGTCACGAACTTACGGCTCTAGAACAGAAAATGGCGACCTATGGGAATGCCATCAGTCAAATTAGGCGGGAAAACCCTTTTAATTGGGTTGCAATGTTTCGGCAAGCAGTCCTTAACTTGCTGGGACGGTCTAAAAATACCAACCGTTTAATAGGTGATGTATTCAACGAGGAGCAATGGCTACCGCTTGCTATCCAAGCAAATGACAGATTAGGAATTCACTTACTTTATCTAAATAAGCTTATCTTATGTTATCTGTTTAGTCAGGAGCATCAAGCCGTACAAAATGCTGTTATAGCAGAACAGTATTTAGACGGTGTGACAGCAATGGTAGTTGTACCTCTATTCCATTTCTATGATTCTCTGGCGCATTTAGGCGTCTTTGTTGATGCTTCAAACTCTGAAAAACAGGCTTTGCTCAATCGGGTTAACACCAACCAGGAAAAAATGCAAAAATGGGCGCATCACGCCCCAATGAACCACCTGCATAAATTTTATTTGGTAGAGGCAGAAAAAGCGCGAGTCTTGGGTCAAGTCCTTGAAGCAGAAGAGTTTTATGAACGAGCCATAGCTGGTGCTTCTGAGAATGAATATATCCAAGAAGAGGCATTAGCTTATGAATTAGCCGCAAAGTTTTATCTAGAACGTGGCAGATTGAAAATTGCCCAAACTTATATGAAAGAGGCACATTACGCCTACACACGCTGGGAAGCCTTGGCAAAAGTTGAGGCTTTAGAAGCAAAATACCCGCAGTTACTGCCTAAATCATCTGCCACTAAAACCATTACTTCCACCTCCACGACAGTTACCAATTTCACAAGTGGCAGTCAGTCAGCGTCAGCGCTGGATTTAGCCACCGTCATGAAAGCCTCCCAAGTGATTTCTGGCGAAATTGTACTCGATAAATTACTCGCCAACTTGATGAAAATTCTCATTGAGAATGCCGGGGCGCAATGTGGCTACCTGATTTTGCCGTCCCAGGCAGAGTTAGGAAAGGGTGACGGGAACTGGGTGATTCAAGCCTCAGGGGCAGTGGATTCTGATAACTTTACGGTATTGCAGTCTATCCCCATTGAATCTGTAGAGGCACACGGCTGTACACATCTACCCGTATCAATTATTAATTATGTCATTCGCACCCACGAAACCGTCGTTAAAGAGGATGCGGTTCGTCAAGGAAAATTTACTAATGACCCTTACATCAAACAACATCAAACCAAATCAATTCTCTGCATCCCACTGCTCGATCGCACTAAACTTAGCGGTATCCTCTATCTAGAAAACAATCTCACCACCAATGCGTTTATAAAAGACCGCGTCGAACTGTTGAAACTCTTATCTGCACAAGTTGCCATTTCCATCGAGAATGCCCAACTCTACACCAACTTACAGCGTTTCAATGAGAACTTAGAGCAATTAGTCCAGCAGCGCACCACAGAACTTTCCCAAACCCTAGCAGACCTCCAATCTACCCAAACGAAACTGGTAGAATCCGAGAAAATGGCATCACTAGGCGGGTTGGTGGCTGGCGTTGCCCATGAAATCAATACCCCCGTTGGCATCGGCATCACCGCAGCTTCTCTGTTAGCCGACAAAACCACGGAGTTTTTCGACACGTATAAAAGCGGACAGATGAAGCGATCGCAACTCGAAAAGTTCCTCGATACCGCTATGCAGAGCAGTAGTATGGTCTTAAGCAACCTCAACCGTGCTGCTGACTTAATCCAGAGTTTCAAACAAGTAGCGGTCGATCAGTGCACAGAAGAACAACGTACCTTCAACCTCAAACAGTATCTATCCGAGGTTTTAATTTCGTTAAAACCCAAACTGAGAACTACCCAACATCAGGTGGAAATCAAAGGAGATGAAGCGATCGCGCTGAACACTTATCCAGGCGCGTTAGCTCAGATTATCACCAATCTAGTCATGAACTCCCTCACTCATGCCTACAGGCCTGAAGACGCCGGATATCTAGTTTTTGACTTCAAGCAAAAGGGTGAGCAGATTATTTTTGAATATGCCGATGATGGCAAAGGCATCCCCAAGGAGAACTTAAGCAAAATCTTTGACCCCTTCTTTACCACAAAACGGGGTCAGGGGGGTAGCGGTTTGGGCTTACATATTGTATACAACCTCGTCACCCAAAAACTCAATGGTACGATTGAATGTGAGAGTCAAGTGGGTGTGGGTACGAAGTTTGTTATAAAGTTGCCCAGTCAAGTTAGGACGTAACCTTTCACGGGCTTTGTACCCGGATACCTATGCCTATCTAGTCTTTAATCAAAAGATTTTTTGACCAGTCTGTTAATGAGGGCAAAGTCCTAATAAACTCATAAAAATAAACAATAAATAACAATGTCAGAAGAGACTAACTATCAACTCATTATTGAAGATAACGACAAATTAGTTTTTGCCAATGAAGAGAATGAGGAATTAGTCTTTGCTGATGAAGAGGATGAGGAATTAGTTTTTGCTGATGAAGAGGATGAGGAATTAGTTTTCAATAATACCGATAATAAATTAAATTATTCCAAACCAAAAGAGTTAGCCCCGCCCGCAGGAGACACTTGGAAAATTCTGTTGGTAGACGATGAAGTTGAGATTCACAACGTTACTAGACTGGTACTGAATGATTTTGTTTTTGAAAGTAAGTCAATAACTTTTATTAGCGCTTACTCTGGGGAAGAAGCAAAAGCGTTAATCGAAAAACACCCGGATACCGCTCTAATTTTGCTCGATGTGGTCATGGAAACCGATGACGCAGGCTTAGAGGTAGTGAAATATATCCGCGATGTCCTGGGTAATTTATTAGTTCGGATTATTTTACGCACCGGTCAGCCGGGACAAGCCCCGGAAGATGTGGTAATTATTCACTACGATATTAATGACTATAAAACTAAAACTGAACTAACCACTCGCAAACTCTTTACTGCAATCGTGAGTGCATTGAGATCTTTTCGCGCTCTCACTAAGCTGGAGGAAAGTAGAAGAGATCTGGCACAAATCGTCCAAGCTTCGGCACGGTTTGTACCCCGTCAATTTTTGCACTTTTTGCACAAGAACAGTATCGTTGATGCTCAACTGGGGGACTCGGTACAGGCCGCAATGTCAATTTTATTTGCTGACATTCGCTCCTTTACCAGCATGTCGGAAACCATGTCCCCCCAAGAAAATTTTGATTTTATCAATTCCTACTTGCGCCAAGTTGGCCCAGTCATCCGCCAACATAACGGCTTTATTGATAAATATATTGGCGATGCCATCATGGCTCTGTTTCCCGAAACGCCTGATGATGCCGTTACCGCCGCAATTGAGATGCAAAAACAGGTGGCAATTTATAATGAATATCGCCACAAGAGTGGCTATTTGCCTATTGCGATCGGCGTTGGCATCCATAGCGGCAGCATTATGCTGGGTATCATTGGGGAGGAAGAGCGGATGGACAGCACGGTGATTGCCGATGCAGTGAATCTGGCGTCTCGCTTGGAACAGTTAACCAAACTCTACGGAGCAGGTATCATCGTTAGCGTTCAAACCCTGTCTCAGCTCGATGACCCTCAAAAATACACCTGCCGATTTCTTGACCGGGTGCAGGTAAGAGGGAAACAGGCTCCTGTAGCGATATTTGAAATTTACGACAGCGACCCTCAACCCCTCACAGAACTCAAAACCAAAACCAAAACCGACTTTGAGCAGGGTGTTTGGCTCTATTTTCAGGAGAAATTCACCGCAGCACGGCAATACTTCGAGCGGGTTTTGCAAGTGAATGATCGCGATTTAGCTGCCCGTCTTTATCTGGAACGCTGCGATTTATCCCAAAAAACTGGACTAGCGCTGAAGTGGGAGGAAGTAGAAGTTTTTGGGAAGAAGGGATGAGTTCGAGGCTCCTACTGACGCTCCTACGCTGACGTAAGTACAGGTACAGCGTAGGCTGTTCAGACACCTCGAAGGGTATGGAGAACTTCCATTGAAGTAGTATAGCAAGCAGCAGTCAGCTTTCAGCGGTCAGCTTGCAGTCGAATAGGCTCCGGCTAGGGAACTCCGGTCTGGCTCTTAAAGAGCGGTCGTAAACGTCGTAGTTGTTGATTTAAGAAAATAAATCAGTTGATTGGCGTACTTAGAATACGAGATTTGGCTGAGTAAATGCCAAGGAAAACCCAATAAGGTAGAGATAGGTCAAGCAAATCTTGAAGGGGATTAATCTAGCTTTTATATGAGCATCGCTAGCAATCTTCATTAAAAAGCTCGCTAAGTAAACTTTCAATGAACTTCCTCAAAAGCTTCTTGTTTTACCAAATCGGCATCAACTATCTTTAAATCAAAGGCATTTAAGTTATAAAGTCATCGGGGAAATGCTCTACACATCAGACTTGGGCGGATTTATGTAACTCGCAGTTACCAGCATTTACAACGTTGATAAACAACTAACTAACCCCTGTATTAATTACACGCTGAAGTCAGCCTTACTAAAGATTTTAGTGCTGATTGAGGCTAGATTGTCGTGCTTATTTCTGACATTTCTTCCCCTTATTTACACCCAACAAAAAGATGTCTATCAAACTCATAAAGAAGTTAAGCCTTGCTACCACTAGCGCTGCCTTTTGCCTTGCTGCTGCGAGTCTTGCTCAAAGTGCTCAAGCTGCAACTGTGAATTATAGCTACACAGGTCTGACACCCCAACAGTCAATCAAAGGCTCCTTTAGTTACGCTGATGATTTCGCAGGCTCTCAAGTTTCTTGGAAGGATTTAACAGCCTTTACCATTTCTTATAACGGAGGAGTTTCGCTCGATAAAACGGGTGTAGAAAGCTTGTTCTCTAACCGAAATCTAGATTACCGAACATCTGATGTGACCTATGATTATGGCTGGGGTTATAGCTATACAGACAAGGCTGGCTCTCTCAGTATTGGGTTAACCAATTATAGCCACGAAGGATCATTGCACTCTTATCAAAGCATTAATTACAACACCTGGTCTGATTCTAATAGCGATTTCAAGAAGGCCGAAGCATTTTCATCCACGCGGGATGGTAATTGGCAGTATGCCTCTAACGGTTGGTGGGCTTATAACAGCCCTTGGGGGATCTGGACTAGTACCTCTAACAATAATTTGGGGAAATCTGTAGCCTCTGTAGGAACTTGGTTGACAGAAAAAGTCAGCTCCATTGCGGCTCCGGATTCTAGCTGTGGAACCTCACCTTCAGTTGCAAGAGTTGAGTTGGCAAGACTTTAGTAATAATTCCACAAGCCTTGTCGCGGGGTGTCGCAGCGTTGGCACAACGGCGATCGCCCGTTCCGGAGATGTGAGCTTACCAAGTAAGCGTCGGGTTTGGTTGCTGGGAGGGTTAGAAGGTTGCTTGGGATGTCCCGGTGGGAGAGTCAGGATTTTGAGCAGATGCGATCGCGTTTGCGGTCAGTTGCCAGTGATGCCCATTCCGGAGATGGGAGGCGCGACTCCTTAGCTCCAATATGGAGAAGGTAGCTACAGCGCTTAACGCTCTTCTTTGCAACAGACAGGTAAATATAGAGTTTGAAAACGCGCCCTAGGGGCACCCACTGCGATGAAGACTATCCTCAACCGCACCTAGCATTTTCAGTGTAAATTTCTGCGCTTCTGTCAAACCATTAACACCACTAATATTCATGCCTTCGTAGGGTCTGGGAACCCGCAGTGTTTTAACGTACTCGCGCAAGCTGCCTTTGAGATAGTGAGTAGACCCCTTGTTGGTATCCTCTTCCCACAGCGTTAACTTCTTGCGAGGTTCGCAAAGTCTGCGTTGAAGGAGTAAGTATTCTTGTTCGTCGCAGAGGTTCGTGAAGGGTAAGGTAGTATCCCTCGAAGAGATAGACGCACCCAAAGCCTCGGAATAATGTTGTGTTGGTGCTAGTAAAGAAGGCGTAGGAAAAGGCGCAAACGAAAACTGATTCTGGATACTCCACAACTTAATCGTTTCATCTTGGCTACAACTAGCTAGGAGTTGCCCGTCAGGACTATAGGCAAGGAACCTCACCCATTTATCATGTCCTTTCAGAACCTGGCAACATTTAAAGCGCGAGACATCCCAAAGTTTCACTACCCCATCAGCACCACTAGTCGCAAAGATTTGTCCATCCGGTTCAAACGCCACCGCCAACACAGGACCTGTATGTGCCGGCAAGGTTTGATAGCATTCCCCTGTATCGATGTGCCAAAGCTTGACAATGCCATCAGCACTACCACTGACCACAGTTTGCTGATTTGGGCTGATGGCACAAGCGCGAATCCAACTACTATGTCCCAATAAGGTTTTGATGCAGCGATTTGTCTTAACATCCCAGAGTTTGAGGGTTTGGTCTTGGCTGCCACTGGCGAGAAGCTGCCCGTCTAAACTTAAGGTAATCGACCAGACACCGCCGCTATGTCCTTTCCAGGTTTGGTGGCATTCACCTGTTTGAACATCCCAGAGTTTGATAGTTCCATCCAGACTACCACTAAAAACAATTTGCCCAACTTCTTCGGAGAACGCTTCGCGAACCGGACTAAAGATGACGGAAAATACAGTATCGGTATGTCCTTTTAACGTTCGCAGTGCTTGACCCGATCGCGTATCCCATAATTTAATAGTCCGATCTTCGCTCCCACTCGCCAGGATGTCACCTTCTGAATTAAAAGCAACCGACCAAACCCAACTCGTGTGTCCCTGCAACCGTTTAAAACACTGACTTGTTTTGATATCCCAAAAGCGAATAATTCGGTCTTGACTCCCACTGGCAAGAGTTGTCCCTTGAGGATCGAACGCTACGGACCAGACACCATTACTATGTCCTTGTAAGCTTTTAAGACACAGATTGGTGTGCGTTTCCCACAAGCGCAGCGCTTGGTCTTCGCTGCCACTTGCTAGAAGATAAGTATCCGGACTAAAGGCAATACAGGAAATCCAACTGGTGTGTCCTTGGAGAATTCTCAACGTTTCACCTGTATGCTGATTCCACAGGCGAATCGATTGGTCATCGCTACCACTGGCAAGGGTTTTTCCATCCCCGCTAAACGCTACAGTTCGGATTTGCTGGGAGTGTCCTGTTAACGTTTTGAGGCATTGACAAGTGCTGACTTCCCAGAGTTTGATGGTGCGATCGCGACTACCACTGGCTAAAATGCGACCGTCGGGACTAAACGCCACAGACCAAACCCAGTGGTTGTGTCCCTCCAAGATGCTCAAACAGTTACCCGTCCTGACATCCCACAAGCGCACCGTGCCATCATAACTGCCACTAGCAAGGAGGAATTTGGAGTTTTGAGGTTGTAGGGGCGGGTTTTCCGATGAAGTCTGCTTCCCAAGCGATAACTCTGATAAATCTGCTCTTTGTGATAAACCTGAGGGAATATTTGGGTAAGCTTGCGGTGCAAAGGCAACACTACGAACTTGGTCAGCGTGTCCTGATAAAATTTGTAGGAGTTGACCCGTTCTAATATCCCAAACTCGTATTAAATGGTCTTCACTCCCACTGGCAAGAAGACGACCATCGGGACTAAAGGCAAGGGAAAAAACGCGATCGCTATATCCCTGTAATCTTTGTAAGCATTCCCCCGTTTGCACATCCCACAGATGCACGGCACGGTTAGCACTGCTGGCGAGAAAGCGACCATTGGGACTAAATGCCACCGACCAAACCCAACCTTCATCAACTTTGCAGGTCAACAGTTGTTTGCCATCAGCAACTTGCCAGATATGAATTTCATGATTCACATCCCCCGTTGCTAGGAGTTTGCCATCCGGACTGAAAGCTACCGATAAGATTTGACTGAAGCTATCTGTAAAAACCGATTTCGCGAGATTCGCGCCCGCAAAATTGACCTGATGCAGGGCGACTTTACCCAGGTAAGCTTGCCAAACTGCAATTTCAGAAAAATCCCAACCGCTTAAATCTACCTGAAGTTGGCAAAGTAGGTTGAGGATATTGCCACCAAAATAGCCTGTTTCTTGAGGAGATTTCCCCCGAAACTGGGATAGAATTTGCCGAAATTTGTCTTCAAGATATTCCTTAGTACTAGCCTCAAGCAGTTTATCTGCAAGTGGCTTAAGGATTAGACGAATTTGAGTTTCCCGGACATAGTCTTTTGCTTGGGCTTTTATTAAAGCATGGGTCTTGAAAAGGGGTAGAGGACAATTCGGAATGTTTTCTTCTAACTCCTGTAAGGGCGGGTTTAACGGGGGATTTGACATCCCCAAGGACGTTCGGGTTAAACCCGCCCCTACCACTCCTGTACGGGCGGGTTTAACGAGGGATTTGGCATCCCCAACGACGTTCGGGTTAAACCCGCCCCTACTACTCCTGACTTCTGAACAAACCTGCTCGATCAAACGGTCTGTCATGTATTCCATGACAACAGGTTGTAGCGTGAAAAGCCTACAAGTTTTTTCAATCAAGGTGGGCGTAGCCTTATCAATTAGACATCGCCTTTCTAGGGATGTTAACGCTTCTAGTAAGTCACCCAGGGATACTTGAGGGACAAAGTTCGCTCGGAGTTCGGATAAGGTAATCGGTTCTCGCTCAATGGCTAACCAATACATCACCTGCTGTTCTAAATTGGATAAGCGATCGATCTGACGTGCCAATAAATCTCGAATATCGCCAAAAACTGAGGTGCCTTGTTGCAGGCATTCTAAAAAATTGGCAATACTGCCATCAAAGAAATCCCTGATAGTCGGAGCTACCATCTTTAAAGCAAGAGGATTGCCTGCATAATGTTCGACCAAGATTTTCCATTGATCAGGGGAACCAGAGAAATCACCCTTAACGCTGAAAATTTCTTGTACGGCACTTCCACCTAAGCCAGTGAGTCGCAGGGAGCGAATTGGCAACGCTTCTCCTTCTTGTGCGGCTATTCCCTTGGGTTTTTCCCGACTGGTGAGGACGAGAGTACTTTGATGAGCAGTTTCTGCTACGCATTTTAGGAGTTGACCGTAGCCTTCATAGCCGCTTTGATAATTACCAATGCGATCGCCAGGTTGCATGATTGTCTCAACATTATCGAGAACTAGCAAACAGCGATATCGACGCAAGTAATCCAGCAAGAGCAAGATGCGACCATCAAGAGTATTCGGTAAATCCGTTGCTTGTAAGGCAAAAAATTGGATTAAGTCTGCTAAAAGCTCATAAATCGGCGGCGCATTGCGTAGACTTCTCCAAATTACATAATCAAACTTACCTTGAATTTGTTTAGCTAGCTTAACCGACAACGACGTTTTCCCAATGCCGCCCATGCCGAATAAACCAACCAGTCGGCAACGGTCTTGTATTATCCATCGTTCCAGCATCGCCAATTCTTCTAATCATCGTTATGATTAGTCGTCACAACTGGCGTAGAAGCCTGGAATCTGTTTGTCTTCCTGTTGCTGCCCTCGTCTTTGCATTAGTTTTATTTGGTCTATTTTGTGCAGCGGCAGGGCAAAACCCCTTCGCCGTTTATGGCTCGATTTATAAAGCGGCTTTTGGTAATTGGCGATCATTCCAAAACACCCTAATTCGGGCTTCTCCGCTGATGCTGACTTCCTTATGTACGGCGCTTCCCGCTCGTTTAGGGCTGGTGATTATCGGTAATGAGGGCTCATTAGTTACCGGGGGATTGGGAGCGGTGGCGGCTGGTCTGACATTGGGAACCAGCGTACCACCTGTCGTCGTGCAGATGGCGATGGCGCTTGCTGCAATCGCTTGTGGAGGAATTTGGATAGGTGCGGTAGGAGCGTTGCGGCACTATCGCGCAGTCAATGAAACCATTAGTAGTTTGTTGTTGAATTATATTGCGATCGCTCTCCTCAATCATCTAGTCGGTGGTCCTTGGAAAGACCCCAGTTCCCTAAATAAACCCTCCACTTACCCGCTTGCCGAAGTCAATATGCTGGGGAAAATCGGGGATAGTCGCGTTCACTATGGTCTAATTTATGGTTTGATTGCCTGCTGCGTAGCCTATTTCCTAATCCAGCGCACTACTTTTGGCTTTGCAGCACGTACTGCCGGAGGCAACGTCCGGGCAGCACGGATTGCCGGACTCCCTGTTGGTAAGCTAACAATGGCAATCTGTTTCCTGGCTGGCTCTTGTGCTGGGTTGGCAGGCATGGTGGAAATTGCTGCTGTGCAAGGTCGAGCTAATGCTTCCCTGAATGCAAACTACGGTTATAGCGGTATTTTAGTTGCGTTCATTGCCCGACATAATCCCCTGGCTGCGGCTGTAGTTGCGGTTTTACTCGGCGGTATCCTCGCCGCTGGCGGCATCTTGCAACGGGTACATCAACTACCGGATGCCACTGTCCTGGTATTTCAAGGGCTGGTATTCTTAGCTGTCCTTTATAGTGAATCGCTTTACGGACGCTTGGCATTCTTTAAGGAGCGGGAAAAAGCGATCGCTCCATCCTCAGCCGTCACTGTTTAATCGCTAATCAACTTCGTGTAAGAGTCAAATGCACCCCCCTCAATCCCCCCTTGTCAAGGGGGGAAGCCAGATTAGAATTCCAGTTCCCCCTGATATGCGGGAGAGAGTCTACTTAAAATTCCGGTTCCCCCCTTACCAAGGGGGGTTAGGGGGGTCATGCTCGACTTTTGCAATAGAACCTATAGAAGAATAACAAAGGACAAAGAACAAATGGCAGAAGCATTGGGCTGGTGGGGAGTACCCTTAGCGATCGCAGCAGGAACGATGCGAGGTGGCACACCGTTTCTGTTTGTCAGCTTGGGAGAATGCCTGACTGAGAAAAGCGGCAAAATCAACCTGGGATTGGAGGGGACGTTACTAACGGGGGCAATGA
>JALYGX010000088.1 GCA_030776905.1 Cyanobacteriota bacterium
TTCGTAGTCGAACAGCGGTTACAACTGGAAACTTGAGCGGCACTAGGTTCTAAGGATAAACACCTGGTGTTTTCAAAATGCGCCGTTGAACGTCTGTCAGTTCTGGATAGTCATCGGGATTGTAGTAGTACCGCGCCCAGGCAGAGGGGTGTGGGGAATATTTGTAGAACAGAGTGCGGCGTTCGTGGCTCCCTTTCCAAGGGAGGGTGCAGTGGGTGAGGGCTTCTGTGAAGAGGATTGCGCTTCCCGCTTTGCCAGTTATCGCCTGTACGCAAGGATGAGGCGGCTCTAAATCTCGCCACGCCTCTGGTAAAGGCAGATTGCTTTTGTGACTGCCTGGTATGCAGCCGAACCCGCCTTCGCCTGGATGCACGTCAGTTAGGTTGTAGGCAACCGCAAGCAAGCCGTTGTACATCTGTCCATTTTTGTAGGTGTAGTACTGACACGGATCGTAAGGACTACCCCCGCCGTGAAGAGTACTGCCAATTGGTCCTTTTCCTTGGCGGATGATGTGAACATAGTCGTGATCTAAGCGAAAGTTGGAGCCGAGGAGGCTAATGAGATAAGGGGTAATTCGGGGGTTATCGATTAGGGAGCGAAACGGAGTTCCCCAAGGCAGCAAGTTGTCAAAGCGAAAGCACAGCAACCCTGGCTTATCCACAGCGGCAATTTGCTGGTTTAGCTGCTGATTCAGGGCTGCTATCTCTGCTGTTGTCAAGGCATCCTCCACCACCAGAAACCCTTGCAGATCGAACAGGTAGCGTTCCAGCTCAGTCACGGGCAGGCTCCGTTGTCATTAGTCATTAGTCACTAGTCATTAGTCGTTGGTCATGCTCTTGAGCTATTGACATCCTCCTCGACCTGAAGGTGCGAGGATTCCCAAGACTCACGACTTAGGTTTCTGCTTCTTTCCTTTACAGGTATTTCGCAACTGCCCTTTGGACTTATGCCCACCAGGTCTTACGTTCGCTCCACAGACGATCACCGCAAGCCCTGCGGCGAGAATGTTATTGGCGGCATTAATGTCTCGGTCGTGGTGCGTTCCACACTCTGGACAGTCCCACTCCCGACTCGTCAGCGGCAATTTATCAACAATGTGACCGCAGTTTCCACAGCGTTTAGAGCTGGGGAACCAACGGTCAATTTTTACCAGTGTCCGACCGTACCACTGGCACTTGTATTCCAACTGGCGAACCAACTCAGACCAACTGGCGTCAGCAATTGCTTGAGCAAGCTTGTGGTTGTTCATCATATTCTTCACCGCCAAATCCTCGACAGCAATCGTTTGGTTTTCACGTACCAGTCGAGTGGTCAGCTTGTGAAGGAAATCTGTTCGAGCGTCAGCAATGGCTGCATGGATTCTGGCAACTTCATGCCTCGCCTTCTCTCGGTTATTAGAGCCTTTAACCTTACCAGAGAGAGCTTTTTGAGCCTGTCTCAACTTGTAACGAAGGCGCTTGAAGTGAAACGGATTAGCAATTTTCTCCCCGTCGCTGGTAGCCATCAAGGAGGTGATTCCCGCGTCAATCCCTACCGCTTTATTGATTTGAGGCAGTGCCTTAACGGTGAGGTCATTAACCAGCAACGAGACAAACCAGCGTCCCGACGCATCCAGTTTGACGGTAACAGTAGACGGTTCGCAAGCAGCAGGGATTGTGCGACTCCATACTATTGGCAAAGGTTCACTACACTTGGCTAACCACAGTTGTCCGTCCTTCCACCTGAAAGCTGCACGGGTAAATTCAGCGCTACCACCACTCCGCTTCTTTTTGAAGTTTGGGTATTTAGCACGACCTGCCCAAAAGTTGGTGAATGCCTTTTGCAGATTTCTCAAGCCTTGCTGCAATGGCACCGAGCTGACTTCATTGAGAAATTGCAGGTCTTCCTGCTGTTTCCAGTCTGTCAGCATAGCAGATGTCTGCTTATAGTCAATCCGCTCTTGTCTTTCGTACCACCCTTGTGTGCGAGTGTGCAATGCTTTGTTGTAGACCAGCCGAACGCAACCCAGTGTACGGCGCAAGAGTTGTTCTTGTTCTAGCGTTGGGTAAAAACGGTATCGGTAGGCTTTTTCTGTCACGTCTTACATTCTACTAGAATCTATGTAAAGCCGTCCTGGAAGCACGGGGTTTTAAACCCAAATTTTCGATAACCAAGGACATAGACGCTTTCTTCTCTTCGAGACGCTTGGCGAACCCGAAGGGTAAGGTAGGACAAAAAACAACAGCTTATGTACGAACAGAAGAAGTTATTTTTGAACAATCCACTGCTTTACTGGTCTTGGGGCATAACCGAACCATTTCCCCGTCCCCCCTCAACGGGGTTGTCAGGAGTTGACATTAAATCTGTCATCGCTTCTGACAGAGCCTTGGGGTCCATGAAGACTACTTTGGAATTGGGACTTTCACCCAGTTTTTGATTGGCATCTACATATCGTTGAGCGACAAGGAACTGCAAGACTTGCCGACTATTGGGCTGCGACTGAAGCGCTTTGGAGAGTATCTCGATTGACTCCACTGTGCCTTCTGCCTGGGAAATTGTAGCTTGTTTTGCACTCTGAGCTGCGCGCTCCCTCTCCAGCGACTCCAAAATTGTCTTTGGTGGTTTAATCTCTTGCAACTCCACGCGAGTCACCTTTACTCCCCAACCCGCCGTGGCATCATCTAGTTGCTGTAACAACTGACGATTGAGGTCTGTTCTGGAGGAATAAGTCTGAGACAAATCTAGCTGACCAATCATAGAACGTAGCGTTGTCGTAACCAAATTTTGAATTCCCAGCTCTACATCTTCAACAGCGTAATAGGCTTGCTTGAGATCCAAAACTTTCCAGAATACGACGGCATCTACTTCCACTGAAATATTGTCTCTAGTGATTGCCTGCTGAGGTGCAACGTCCAAAACTTGCTCGCGAACTGTATCCTCCACAACAATCCTGTCAACAAAAGGAACGATGTAGTTAAGACCAGGATCTAGTTTCTTATGAAATTTGCCCAGGCGTTCTACTAGGGCTTGGTTTCCCTGAGTGACAATTTTTGTCGAACCTATGGTATAGCCAACGATTACTAAGATCATTGGGGCAAGGATGGAAATAATCGGGTCCATAGTTTGTATTCTCCAGCTAGGAGGTTAATGAATTAACTAGCGTTGCGACTTGAAATTTATCTTAGAACTCTCTACCATAGCGCGGTGAAAAACAAGGTATTCACCTAGTATTCCAACTTTAACCGTTTCCCTGTTTACTTGAGCAGGATTGTACTGGGTATGGGTTGTTAACTTGCAAAGACGGCTCTTGCCAAGTGACTCCAGCTCAATCGTTGATTATTCCCACTTTACAGCCCCCTGCCCTGGGAACGTCCTCAGTATCTCAAATTCCCGTTGCCATGTTACCGAGTAGAAGCAAACCATTGCGTGATGCCCTCAGCAAGCACATCTGCCAATTTCTGCTGTTCTTGCGGATTCGACACCCACTCAAATTCCACGGGATTAATCATGAAACCCAGTTCCAACAGTACCGATGGAGTCGTGTGAGGACGAGTCAGCGCTAGGTTGTTCCAAAAGACACCATAGGAAGGACGGTCTAACTTTTGCACCAAATAGTTATGCAAAAACATGGCGAGACTGTGGGCTTGAGTGTTATACCAAAACGTACCAACACCCTTGGTATTGATTGCGTCGCCGTCGTCGGGGAGGGCGTTGTAATGAATGGAAATTGCGATCGCGGGTTGCACTTTATCAATCATGTCCACCCGCGCACCGAGAGATACATCCTTATCTTCCTCCCTGGTCATGTACACCGTCGCCCCCCGTGCCTGTAGCCGATCGCGCACTAGCTTTGACACAACAAGGTTAACCGCTTTTTCCGGATAACCCGTTGGTCCAACCGATCCACTATCCTCAGGACCACCATGTCCGGGATCGAGCAGGATTTTGATTCCAGCTAGGAGTTGAGGCGTTTGACTTTTGCTTCCCTCCCGTGATGAGGGGGGGTGGCGCAGCGATAGTATCAAGCTTGTCCCTTCATATCTCAGGTTATAGCCCCATTGTTGTTGTGTTTTGAGGTTAAACGTGTATTGCAATTGACCAGGTGCGACTTGTTGCCAGTCGAGGCGAGAAATTACGGGGTCATCATCGAGGCGAATCGTGTCTGTTTGCGCTGTCGTGTTGTACAAAGTCAGGGTAAAGGTGCGATCGCCTTGTTGCACGCTCACGGGTACTGGCACTTGTAAGGGAAAGACTACTTCCGTTGCACCCTCAGCTTTCCGGGCGCGGATACTGCGAATTAGCGAGCGTGGGGGTACAGCACCCTCAACAATCTTCACTTCTGCGGCTTTAATCCAAGCCCCATAATCCAACCGTACCCATTCCCCCTCACGTCCTGTAATCGATGCCCTTGTCCCTTTCGGTAAGGGCGTTAGGCGAGAGTAATCGGTACTAGGTCCCGTCCGAGCAACACCCTCATTACTCGTTACTTCTGCTACTTCCAGTTTGGCTGGAGACAGAATTGATACTTTTCCTGAGCTGGGTTGGGTTGTGGATTGAGTGTTCATCGTCAACTGGAACTGAGGGACACCCAAGTCGGCGGCACTTCCGGCTGTTGCACAACCCTGATATTGACCCACACCTCCCCTCGCCCCGGCTTGGGAAGGGGAGGTGGGTCGATCTTGCTGGGTTAATACGGCTGAATTGGGTGGGAGTTGGACATCCTGAGATTGCGACATCAAGGGAATCGTTTGGTCGCCCAGCTTCACAGATACGGCGGCATTAGGAGGTGCGATCGCGCCAAAACAAATCAACTCTCCTGGCCTTCTGGCAATATCCACGGCTGGCGTTAGAGAATCCTTCGCAAACGCTAATCCGGCTGGCAGAACGGGTTCTGTGGATTGCCGCGTGACTTTAATCTGGATTTCTTGATTTTGGTAGCGCACCGTGAAGCGATTTTCTCCCACCTGTAAAGGGAAACTC
>JALYGX010000089.1 GCA_030776905.1 Cyanobacteriota bacterium
TTCTGCGGTATCAACTGTAGTGATTCCTGCATCAAATGCTGCCCGTATGGCTTGGATGGTTTCGGCGTCTTCAATGCCTACCCACATACTTTTGCCCGCCTGCCAAGTACCGACGAGGATGGGAGTGATATTGACATCAGAAGTGCCTAAGCGTCGTGTTTCCATATCTAGCTCCTATAACTTGTACGACTGTGCCTTTGATCTTGACGTTCTCAATCCTAGATAGCCCGAAAGTCGGATGCACTAACCCTTTTACGTTATGAACGCCAGTCAAGCGCGATCGCTTATTGTCCACTGCCTATTTTTTATTAACTATTACCCATGAAATACTTATTTATAAAGTCCATGAATAAAGCCACTACGCTTCTGGTATCAAGCCTAAAGCTATCATCTTTCTCACAGCTAAACTAGGAGCTAGACGTTTCACTATTCGTAATTGATGCATCTTGGGGAGAATTTTCTTTCTCAGGTTTATGCCAATTATTGAGTACATCTTTAATTAAGACTTCATTCACCCAAATTTTTACAACAATTACTAGTGGTACGGAAAGAAATACACCTAAAAATCCAAAGAATGTACCAAAAATTACTACAGATAACAAGGTGAAGGCTGGCAGTAAAGATACTTGTCGTCTCATTACGAATGGCACGAGAAGATAAGCCTCAAACTGCTGGATCAGGAGGTACAGGGCTAGTACAGCAACGGGTTTCCAAGGATCGGCAAGTACAGCGACTGCCATTGGTGGTATCACGCTCAAAATTGGTCCAATATTAGGGATAAACTCCAATAAGCCTGCCAAGAGGGCATTAGCTAAGGCTAGGGGCACCCCCAGAATCATCAGACCAATAAAGCTCACCACACCAATGGTTGCCATTTGAATGAGAGTGGCTGTCATCCAGCCAACTAGAGTGGTTTCACACTCCGAGAGAATCTCATTGACACGCCGACGATAAAAAGCAGGAAATAGGAGTATAAAGCCGCGTCTATAGGGCGAAGGATTCGTCAGTAGCATGATGCTCAGAACCAAGACTAGCAACAGGTTAAGAAGAATTGCCAGCAAGTCGGAGAACCAGGTATAGGCATTACCCAATAGTCGAGTTACCAGAGGTTGAAGTCTGGGAATCAGATCCCCAAGGTTACGAACATCTAATAATTGGGCTGGAATTGAAGGTTGCAGCGAGTTGAACCACTTACGCAGGCGTTCTAACAGCGTTGGTACGAGATCGATCAATTGTTGCAATTGTTCGGCAAAGGACGGCCCAATCACTGCAAACAGACTGACTAAGGTTATCAGTAAAGTAATAACTGTTATGGCAATGGCGATGCCTCGCTTGATGCCGCGCTGCTGTAGCCATTGCACGACTCGGTTTAAGACAACGGCAAAGACTACTGCTGCAAAGACTAGCAAAAGGACTTCCCGGATCTGCCACAAAATGTAGAGAGAAACTGTAAAGGCGACTAAGCCGATCAATTTCCCTAAACTCACAACGTTGCCTCCCTATTCTGGCGATTTTAAGCGATTTTGCTGACTTTAATCTTTTTAAATCAGCGGTGTCATCCCTCTTAAGAGCGTCCTAAAGAGGAATATCCAGCCTTGGCAGTTTCAGGTGGAACCCTACAGGGTAAAGGCATCTTAATCTTTTAGAGATTGAGGTAAAATGACGGGTTGACCTTTTATTCAAAAAAAGAGCTGGTTCGAGAGTCGATTGCTGCGACCATATCGGCGGTAGCATTGAGGGGATTAATTGACATTGCCTATCAAGTAGCAATCATTAGCTTAACAAACTACTCTTGACTTTAAGCCAATCTTTAGTTTTCTTGAAATTCATATCTTCAGCTTTTTTGTCAAGTCCATTAAGGTGCGTTTACCCGGCTACTACAAGGAACGATGAATGATAAACCATCAACAGCTTCATTTCATTTGCCAAGTTGATAGGCTTATCTGTAATCACTTCTAAATGAAAATTATTGCCTATTCTTATAGTGACCCCCTATTAGAATCCCCCCCAGATCCAACAATTTGGGGTTGGGAGGTAGAGCGAGTTTATCAAGATTTAGGCCAGCGGTTGGAATTAAAGCAACTATTAAGCGATTGTCAAACGGAAGCCGCTGAATACTTATTAATTCGCCGTCTGGAGGAACTGGGCGACTCAATGGAGGAAATAAGCGATCGCCTCAGCCAAATCGAAGCAATTGGCATCCACATTATTGCTACAGAACAATCCTACAGTTCTTCTCAAGCTACAGATGCCAGCCTCCGCACCAGCTTACTGAAACTCCTGTGTGAAATTCAGCAGGAAGCTAACAGTCGCCGCCTTCGTCAAGGACACGCCCGAAATCGACTTAAAGCCCTCCCTCCACCAGGAAAAGCTCCCTACGGCTACCGACGAGGTAAAGACCGCTATATTCTTGATCGCAGTACTGCACCAGTGGTTAAGGATTTTTTTGAACAGTTTCTGTTGTATGGCTCCTTACGTGGGGCAGTTCGGTATCTAGAGAAAAAGTACAGTAAGAAAATATCAGTCTCTACAGGGCGTCGTTGGCTGACCAATCCCATCTATCGAGGTGATTTGGGCTATCAAAACGGTGAAATTATCTCAGACACTCACAGCCCAATTCTGAACCGGGAAGAAGCCGCGCAAATTGACCGACTGCTGCGACGTAACCGACGACTGCCACCTCGTACCGCCAGTGCTGCCCGTTCCTTAGCTGGCTTGGTAGTCTGTGGGGAGTGCCAATCTCACATGACTATTACTAGCGTTACCAAACCTCGCCAAGCCCAAGAATATCTTTACCTGCGCCCCATTAGTTGCCCGCAGCATCCGAAGTGCCGCGCGATCGCCTATGAAAAAATTTTAGACTGCACAATTAAAAGCATCTGTCAAGAACTTCCTCGTGCCGTCGCTGGCATCCATGTCCCTAGCCTTGATAGCGTCCAGCAATCGTTTGCCACTCAAATTACTGATAAGCAAAACATTTTAGATCAGCTACCTGCTTTAACTGCCAGTGGTGTCCTCGATGCGGAAACGGCTGAGTTACGCGCCTACAAACTCCGGACAGAAATTTCCCAACTGCGATCGCGCCTTGCCGCCCTACCACCTGTTAATTTAAAAGCGATCGCTCAAGCTGTTTCTATCCCCCAGTTCTGGAGTGACTTATCTGAATCAGAGCGTAGGTTTTACTTTCGAGAATTTATTCAGCAAATTGAAATTACACGCCAAGACAAAATTTGGCAACTGCAACTAATATTTATTTTTTAGCCATTCACCGGAAATTGGCTTAAAGTCAAGGATAATTCAACAGAACCAGGTGTAACTGCCTCAGACAACGAATTTAAGGTGATAGGTTGCTTTGCTTCTAAGAGTGTTTAGTTAATGTTGTTTCTTACGGAGATGCCTCCAACCCCCCTGTTCAAGGGGGGTTGTTGAATTATTTTCGGCTTTTTTAAGAGATCTATGGGGGATCGAGCTTTAACTGAACAGTCTTAACTTCGCTCCTGTCAAGCACGCAATGCTCTAGCGAGCTGTGTAGCACCCATCACCAAATGAACGACGTGAGGAGTCATGACTTGGGAGTGTTTATGAATGGTAGTGAACTGCTGAGGCGTTATGCCGCTGGAGATCGGGATTTTGTAGGGGCACAACTGAGGGGAGCCTATCTGACTGAGGCGATCTTGATTGGAGCAGACTTGAGACACGCCGACTTAAGTGGGGCTAACTTGAGCGGGAGTTGCCTGAAAGGAATTAATCTAAGTGAAGCTAACTTATCTGAGGCTAACCTGAGCGTAGCAGAACTGAGTGGAGCAGAACTCAATGATGCCAACTTACAGGCAGCAGACCTGAGAAAGGCTAATCTAATTGAAGCCACTTTAAAAAGGGCGAATTTGGCAGAGGCGAAACTCAGGGAAGCCAACCTAGTCTTTGCTAATCTCTCTCTTGCCATACTATATCGGGCAGATTTACACGGAGCCACACTGTATCAAGCCATTTTGCATCGAGCAACCTTACGAGATGCCGATCTTATTGGAGCAATGCTCCAGGAAGCAGATATGAGAGGAGCTGACTTAAATCGAGCTTGCTTGATTCGCGCTGATGTATCCAATGCAATTTTAATGGCGGCAGACTTGAGCGGGGCAAATGTTCTAGGAGCAAATCTCCAAGGAGCGATTCTTACAGGGGCAGTCATGCCCGACGGAACGATGCAAGATTAGGGAATCGGGCATTGGTGGTTCTTCCCCATTCCGCATTACCGTTTGAGTAGCAGATAGTATAGTTCACCCGTTCCGGTAATGAGTCCTGCGCGATCGCCTGCTCGTGGACCGGTTCCCATAAATATATCAACGCGACCTGCACCCTGGATCGCACCGCCCGTATCCTGATCCAGTACATAGCGATTCACCATCCGGGATTCTAGTTGACCTGCCGCATTAGGGTAGGGGATGGGGGTATTAATTAGCGCCAAGGCACCTGGAGGCATGAGAGATTTATCGGTGGCGATCGAGCGTTCAGCCGTCACGGGAACGCCGATGCTACCCATAGCGGGTGCGCCGTAGGTTTCCTTAAAGAAAACAAAGCGTGGATTGCGCGGCAAGTAGCGATCAAGTTCTGCTGGAGAGGCGCGGAAATAATCGATGAGAACGGGTAGCGTCAGTCCCTCCAAGGGCAATTTACCATCTTTAACCAGTTCTCGCCCGACG
>JALYGX010000090.1 GCA_030776905.1 Cyanobacteriota bacterium
TAAACATTCCACGTTTAGCAACAATCATTTTAATAAAGCGTAGAACCTCATCGCCTAAGCCCGTAGGGTTTTTGGGGCTATTGTCTTTCGGTACAGGTGACTGAGAACGCGCCGTGTACATTGCCAAGTCAAATTTAAACTGGTCTTTCAGTTTTTTTGAAAGTGCTCGCGCTGCTTCTCGTTGTTCTACAGGGTTATTTAGGTTAGTATATTGTGGAACTAATAAGTAGGACGTGTAGCGACTACTCCAGTGTTCTTTGCCCCAGTAGCCGTATTTCGCCAGAAATAACTTAAGTTCATAGTAATCTTGGCTATTAACAAAATTTGCTAACCAAGTTCTCAGGCGATTGACTCCAGGAGAAAGGCTTTTTTTAGGAATCTTGAAGTCAGCGAATAAATCGACTAAGTCTTTAATAGCGCTGTGATTTCTGGCTGTTTCCCAGTTGTTCACTAAAATATAACAAGACCGCTTGAGAGTATGTCTAAAATCCTTTTCATTATTTGAAAAAATTAGCTCAGAGATTGCCTTGACAATCTCTACCTTACCCGCAGAAGAATCATAATCAATAAATAGCTGTTTAAACTCCACTAAGACTTTTGCTGGAGGTTGTTGCCTAACAAGTTCCAACAAAAACTGATATATCATTTCCTGAGCTTGCTGGGTAGGTAACCCTAGCTTCTTTGACTTGATGCGAGGCTCAGTTTGATGACCTTCTGAGGTAACATCCCTGATCATGAAAGTAATTTAGGACGGATACGTCCTCACTTATGGTGTAATAAGAGAAAGCTGATGGCACCTTGGGTCACTGCTATTTATCATCCTCCCGTAGCCTGGACTACTTGAAGATCTTTTGAACATAGCATAAACCAATCTTTTAAAGTTCCATAAATATATAAATAACTCCCAAATAAGTAGCTGGCTGTTCCCTGGCTCCGCAATAGGGGACAGTAATAGTTAGGGATTACCGGAGCGGTACTTAATGCGGTTAATTTCCTGTTGCAGTTCCTCGATTTGACGCCGCAAGGCATCCACCTCATTTACAGAGGGTTCTGATGCGACATCAACTGAACCCTCTGCCGTTGCACGTCGATAATTGCCCTGACGAATTTGGCGATAGTCCTCTGAAGTCGCCCACTCTCGCAGGTAGCGGATACGGTCAACGGGAAAGGGATGGGTCAGCATTGAACCACTTGCCCCGTTGTAGAGTAAAAATTTATAGAGTTGATTGAGACCGTCTTGGTCAAGTTCTTGATAACTTTCAGATTGATGGATAAATTCATTGAGGCTACACTCGTGACCGTATTGGGCACTGCCACCAGCCACTTTCATCATTGTCTGCATCACGGTATTCAAATCGTCGGTAACGATTAATGCGGCTCGATCGGATGATAATTCGGCTTTTCGACGCCATTCATAAAAGGCATAAATTAAGCCGCTACTAACGAGATTACCCAAACCAAGCGTGACTTCACTCAACATAGATGCGGCATTCATTGCCCAGATACCCATCTGAATCAAGATGGTGTGACCGCATTTAATGTGCCCTAATTCATGAGCGAAAATAACACGGATTTCAGTTTCACTCAGTGAGTCTAACAATCCTGTATTTACTACTACATAAGGATGCTCTTGTCCTAAAGCGTAGCTATTGACTTGGGGATTTTGCTGGACAAACAGAGTGGGTTCCGGGTGTATATCTAAATCCCGAACACATTCTCGAAATAAACGGTAAATCGTTGAATACTGGCGCGGCCCAACCTGGATGCTGTTGCCCATTAAATAAACTAACTGGGGACGCTCGTAGAGAAATTCCACAAACTTACCAGCGACTAGGTCAAATCCAGGTACGCTGCGTAAGCTTTGTTCGGCTTGTTGGTCAAGGGGATGTCTGAAAGCTTCGCTAGAAATTCCAGGATAGGTAGGCATAGGCAAAAGTTTGTGTAAGCGGTTGGGAAGGAAGCATCTCAAGGAACTTCCTTCATGATAAGACTCACGGGGGAAAGGAGTTTTTACGGTAACGCTAGGAAGTGTGTAGAATGCGCTCTTTGAGGCGTGACGCATTGATGTCGATGGGAAAAGAGTATCTGGTGGGTTACGCTGTCGCTAACCCACCTTACTGAGTAACTAGTTCTTACAGGACGGAGTTAGTTTTGGACAAGTCCTTAGTGGCATTTGGGCTTAACCCAAGCCCAAGTCCGTTACCGCACCGACACTGCTAGAGGAAACTAGCTTGGCATATTTCGCCAAGACGCCAGTCGTATAACGGGGTTTGAGGGGTTGCCAGTTGGCACGGCGTGCAGATAGTTCCTCCTCTGATACGTGGAGGTGTAACGATCGCGCTGGCGCATCAATGGTAATTGTGTCACCTTCTTGGACTAAGGCGATCGCACCGCCAACGGCTGCTTCTGGTGCAACATGACCCACGACCATGCCATAGGTACCACCGGAAAATCGTCCATCGGTAATTAAACCCACCGCATCTCCTAAACCTGCACCGATAATTGCCGACGTGGGAGCCAACATTTCCCGCATTCCTGGGCCACCTTTTGGTCCCTCGTAGCGGATAACTAGCACATCACCCGCCTTAATCTGACCCGCCAGAATCGCATCTAGGCAAGCTTCCTCCGATTCAAACACCCGTGCGGGACCCGTAATTTGAGGCTTTTTGACGCCCGTGATTTTAGCAACCGCGCCTTCTGTCGCCAGATTGCCTCTGAGAATTGCCAGATGTCCCTGAGGATACAGGGGATTATCCCAAGGGCGAATCACTTCTTGGTCTTTTGATGGTGACTCTGGAACAGTTGCCAAAACTTCAGCAATGGTTTGACCCGTAATGGTTAAAGCGTCGCCGTGCAGGAGGTCATGCACTAAGAGCATTTTCATCACCTGGGGAATGCCACCAGCGCGGTGTAAATCTGTGGCGACATATTTACCACTGGGCTTCAGGTCGCACAGCACGGGCACTTTAGCGCGAATTGTTTCAAAATCATCGAGGGTTAGCTCAACCCCGGCGGCATGAGCGATCGCCAAAAAATGTAACACGGCATTTGTCGAGCCACCAACTGCCATAATTACAGCGATCGCATTTTCAAAGGCTTTGCGGGTGAGAATTTGTCGTGGCAAAAGCTGCTTGCGAATTGCCTCCACCAACACAAAAGCCGACTTCTCGGCACTATCCGCTTTTTCAGCATCTTCCGCTGCCATTGTCGAAGAATAGGGTAAGCTCATCCCCATCGCCTCAAACGCTGAAGACATGGTGTTGGCCGTGTACATCCCACCGCAGGAACCCGCACCAGGGCAAGCCTTACGTTCCACCTCCATCAGTTCCGCTTCATCAATTTTGCCAGCGCTGTATTGTCCCACCGCTTCAAAGGAACTGACAACCGTTAAGTCGTTCCCGTTGTGATGTCCCGGTTTAATCGTGCCACCATAGACAAAAATTGCCGGGATGTTCATCCGAGCGATCGCAATCATCGCCCCTGGCATATTCTTGTCACAGCCACCAATTGCCAAGACGCCATCCATACTCTGTCCGTTGCACGCTGTCTCGATGGAATCGGCAATCACTTCTCGCGATACCAGGGAATACTTCATCCCTTCCGTACCCATCGAGATACCGTCGCTAATCGTAATCGTGCCGAACATCTGAGGCATGGCACCCGC
>JALYGX010000091.1 GCA_030776905.1 Cyanobacteriota bacterium
CCTGCATAGTGCTTCATGATAATTTCCGGAGAATTCCCTACCCACTTTGCCACTTGTGGAACGCTTACATTAGCTTCTAGAGCCATTGTGATGAAAGTATGGCGGGTATTATATTGGCAGCGATAACGATGAACTTTCCCTTCTTTAACTAATTGAGTAACAATGCCATCGACTTGATTACCGTGCCTGTTTTTATATCCCTTCCAAGCCCGATTCAAAAAGTTATGTCCATCAATCTCTCTACCTGTTGGACTGGGGAAAACTAAGTCTTCTGGATCGCTGCTTTTAGGCTTGATAGATTCCAAGAGGGCTTTGAGTTGAGCATTAATCGGAAACTTACGGGATTGGTGATTTTTCGTATCCTTCCGAAGGCTAAAATGGCTACTAAAAGACTCACAGAAGGTAATTTGAGTCATTTGAGGATTAATGTGTTTCCACTTTAGAGCGATCGCTTCTCCAGTACGACATCCTGTCATAAAGAGGAAGCGGACAAAATTAGTGTAATGCTTGTAGTAGCGACTATTCTCAAATGCCCCAATGATTGCGTCTCGCTCTTGTGCCGTGAATGGGTTAATATCTTCCCCATCAGTCTCTTGAGTGTTGCTTACCTTTATTATTTGAGCCATCTTAGCAAAAGGATTGCTTTCGATCAGATTAGACTCAATAGCCCACTCACAACAGCCTGATAAGTGGATTAAAGCAAATTTAGCCGTATAGAGCGATTTGTTAGCTAACAGCCACTCACGCATAGCTACAGCATCTTTTAAATCCTTACTGGGGAATGAAGCAATTAGATTTTTCACACGCTTGTAAGTTGCCTTAATTGTAGTAGCTTCAATTAGCTTGGATTTGTACTCTGTGTAGCCTTCCCATAGGTTTTCTAGGGTCAGTGTTTCTTGTGGTTTGTCTACAGGCTTAACCAGGGTTAGGTAAATCTTAGGCTTGTACTTAGCCAATGTGGGGTCAAAATTCCCAGTGCTGATATACTCCTCAATCTCCGAAGCTTTGTTCTGCGCTTCTTTCCAATTCTCAGGAGTAGCTTGTAAGCCTGTCGAAATCCAGTGTTGCTTGCCATCGCAAATCTGACGCGGTAGCCGTAGCCGTATCTTCCCCCGATATTCCTCAATTCCTACAGAACCCATTCCCAGTTGGCTTTGTGTTTTGATGGGATTCATTTGAATATCATCAGTGGTGCTTTACAAGATGATATTCAGCTAATATTCAAAAGTCAAGCTTGAATAGTCAAAAGCCTAAGATTTCCCAACAAAAATTCTTGGGAAGTATTAGGCTTAGAGTTTTTACCAGTAGGGTTTCTGGCAATCTTTCTTTTGTTATCGGAGCGGCGGGATTTGAACCCACGACCCCTACTACCCCAAAGTAGTGCGCTACCAAGCTGCGCTACGCCCCGGACACATCTACTCAGAATATCACAAGATTTGTCATCAAAACAACAATCTAGAATACTTTCAACGACTGAACCGCTTGAATTAAACCTGGAACAGCTTCAGCAAGCCAGCTACCTTCACAACGGCGTCCCGTGTTCAAGATGAAGCGCAGGGTATAGGCTGACGGATACCCTTCTACTTCCATCCAGAGCAAGCCGCTTTCTGCTTCGCACGTAATTTTCTCTTCATCCATCAACTCACTTGCCATATGGCTCATTGTCTGGGCTAGCTGCTGCAACAATCGGCAAAAATCATCTAACTCTGCCTCAGTTAGCTCGATCGCCCAATCATCTCCACCGACTAAACCTTGATAATCACTAGCTTTAGGGTTCCAGCCAAGACGCCAGCCAGCACCATTTTTGACAAGACGTTCCATTCAATTCAGCGGGCTAAGGGCTATAGTACCTGTGAAGTCTCGCCGTGGGATTGAAATCAAAATGTATAGTTCCTCACAGCCGTTCTAAGGCAAGAGTAACTGAGCATCTCCTGGTTTCGGTAGCGATGGCGTTGAACTAGGAATGGGGCTGCGATTAGGGGTTGTGCTTGGTCGCGATGGTGAAGCGTTGGGGGTTGGGGCTGGGGCTTCGAGGCGATTGGTATTGAAGATGCTGGCTAAAACGTTTACTAAAGCATCCCGCTGTTTGCGACTCAACTTAGCAATGGCAGCGCGATCGCTTTCCATTGGATTTGTGCGTAAGGTATTACCACCCGGATACTGAGATTCCACCAAGTATTCATGTGCGCCTAGATAATCAGCTAATGTCAGCCTCCAATCCAAACGGTAACCGGGAGGACGGTTCTTCACAAAAATGTGATATCGAATCAAGCGACTGGCTAGCGTATTATTTTCATCTACCTTGCCAGTCTCGTTATTGACATACTGGTTCTCTAGAGGCAAATTCGGTAGGCGTTCATAAACTTTCCGCCAAGTATCCGGCGGTGGGCTAAAAATCTGGGCAGTAGCAGGTTGTGTCCCAATCCACTTAAAAATACCTGCCTCTCTAACATCTACCTTCCCTACAACAACACAGACACCCGTTAGAGTAGCAAGTATTAAAGGCCGCACTAGCCGCATAGTCTTAGTCTTTCGTATCGCTTTGAACACTTTGAATTCGAGAGCGAATATACCAATTAGCCAAGGGAGTCTTATTCTTCTCCCCCAGCTTCTTGACTCTCCCTAGCCTCCCCTGCTTGCTTCGGTAAGCACCGGAGTCTAATCACCAATAATTTCCGGTTGAGTCAGTTCATCGGACATTTCGATAATTGCCCGCAGTACTGGCTTCATCATTGGATCGTCGATATTTTCAAAATCTTCATAGCGACGACGCTTGGCACGATTCGCTACTTGTACCGTAATCCGATAACGATTTGAAGCTGCACTGACTAGCTCTTCTGCGCGGAGCATAATCTGGCTTGAATCAAATTGGTAACGCTTGTGCAGCATAAGTTGTTATTGTTAAGAGTTGAAATTGAGTAGTTGAGCGATTAGCCCTTAGCTCGAACAATGGCTAAAGGTACTTTCCAGTTTAACAGGAGTCAGAATTTTCTAAAGAGTTGATGAAGTTACTCAGATGAATGAATGCATTAATTAAGTGCGATGTCAATATTGAGTAGAGATAATTTTTAATACTACAGGTGCTTCAAGGCTTGGTCTGATTAAAGTTGCTGAGTTCTGTCAACTCTCTGACACTTGCACTTCAATAGAATACTCCTTGGCAATTAGACACTCAAATATCTCCAGATGCAGATTATGGCGTACCATTATGTAAATTCTTGCAAATGTGTCGAGTTGTTAACAATTAACTGACTAGGTACTGTTGTCTATGCAAACACTTGTAGCCCCTAGCTTACAGCCGTTCCATCAACAAGCGCGATCGCCCTTAAAGCTCGTAGTCTTGGGAGATAGCCTCATTTATGGATTTGGGGACCCGGAGGGCGGCGGTTGGGTAGAGCGACTGCGACGCCAGTGGATGCTGCCAGATAGTCCAGGTCATGTACTTTACAATCTTGGCGTTCGGGGCGACGGCGTGAAGCAAGTACAAGAGCGTGTCGAGCAAGAGTTTCGCCATCGCGGGGAACTCAAAAATCGCGTACCGGATGCGATTATTCTTTCAGTAGGCGTTAATGATTCAGCACGTCTCGGACGACCCAACGGACGGAATTTTACAGACTTCGATAGTTTCCAACAGGAAGTGGCAAACTTATTAGACCAAGCACAGCGACTGTGTCCAGTACTCTTTGTGGGAATGGTGCCAGTTAATGAAGCCAGTATGCCGTTTCTAGATTGTTTTTACTACAATCATGCCGACCAATACCGCTACAAAGAAGCAACCCGCCTTGCCTGTTCCAGGCGTCAAATTCCCTACCTAGATATTTTTGATACCTGGATGGCACGCGGGAATGATTGGTGTCTCAATCGCCTGTGTCAAGACGGTCTCCATCCCAATGTAGCTGGCTACCAGGCATTACTCCAGGATGTCCTCAACTGGGAACCCTTCACTAAGCTATGTGCCCCCGGTTTAGCGACAGCCTAAACTTTCTCGCGTTGCCACACCAGTCACGGGATTAACTCCACTAGCACGCTCGCATAATAAGGACACTTGATAGCGATCAATAATCGCATCTGTAAAATCAGCGCCTGTGATGTCAGCCTCGTAGAAGCGACTGCGCGTCAAGGTGGCTTCCGTAAAGATAGCGTTGGTGAGATTAGCCTTATCTAGCGTCACCCGGTCTACCAACGCACCTGTAAGATTTGCGTCTGCCAGATTGGCTCCCAACATCACGCCCATAGTCAGAATAGCGTTAGTCAGGTCAGAGCCTTGGAAGTTGGCTCCCCGCATTTCCGCTGACACGAAAACACCACCGACTAAATCCGTATTAGAAAAGTCACGATTTGTTAAATCGGTATTGGTGTAGTTAATGCTGCTAGCCTGCGCATAGGCGGGAGTAGCACTTAACATGATCCACAGCCATGCCAGACTAATCGCTAAGATTAGTCTGATTAAAGGTCTTAGAAAGACTTTAATTGTTTTGAAATTAACAAGTTCCATTTTTAACTTAAAAGTTTTTATTTAGCCAATCTTCACCAACTCGAATCGTTAGCTCAGACTCAATATCGCCAGTAGAAGATGCTTCTACTTTACCGATTCCTAGGACTTTTTTGAGAATAGCGGCTGCCTCTAAGTCGCCTTGCTGGACAATAATCTGAGTTTGGCGTAGGTGATCGGGCCAATCTTGAATAATATAGACATTACGAAAGTTTTTTTCTGCCAAATACAGAGCCACACGGCGACCGATTTCCGGGTTGTCAGTCGCATTTTGAATGGCAATTCGTACGCCATTGGCTGAACCCTTTAGTTCTTTTGATGAACTCAACGTTGGATTGGGCTGGAAATATTCGCGAATCACGCGGTCTCTGCCTGCCGAGTCCATAATCCAGTAGCTAGCGATCGATTCGTTGGGAGTGCTAAAGCGACCGGGTAAGAGTACCATTTTGAAGTCATCGGGTTCTAGCTTAAGACCATACCCCACGAGCGCCAGCATTTCTTCCAGGCTGAGATTGGTGTCAACATACTGCTGCATCACCCGCACCACCTGAGGTAAACGAGGTAGGACAGTTGGGTTAACCAAACGCTGTCGTAGTGCCTTCAGGAGCGTCTGCTGCCGCTGTACGCGACCGATATCGCCATACTGGTCTTTACGGAACCGAGCAAACTGCTCTGCCTGGTCTCCATTTAAGGTTTGCCACCCTTGATCTAGATCGATTTTCAAATTCTGAGTGACATCTGTATATTTCATTGGGTAAGGGACAAAGACTTCAACACCACCGACGAGGTCTACTAGTTCCCGAAACGCCTCGGTAGTGACGCGCACGTACCTGTCAACTGGCACATCATTTAGGGTTCGGCTGACAACTCGTGCGGCTAAGGCAGGACCGCCTTCCACATTGGCATCGTTGATTTTGGCGACTCCCACACCCGGAATGTCTACTTGAGTATCCCGTGGAATGGAAAGCATTCTAACCGTGTTGTCTTTTGGGTCGAGCCGCAAGAGCAGCATTGTGTCGGTGCGACCTGCAAAGACTTCTGTTGAATTCTTCTGGGCGTTTGGCACTTGATCTATCCCCATCAATAGAATGTTGACGGGTCGTGCGACTTTATACTGAAAGCCTCGACGCCACAAATCTCCTTTGGAGCCGAGTCCTTGAGTTAGAGGAGCGATGAACGGCGACAGAGGTGTGACGAGGGCTAGAGTTGCCCCCAAGGCAGCAGAAATCGTTGCCGTGAGGATAAAAGCTGTACTCCAGAGAAACCAGCGAAAGAAGGGACGTTTCGGTTGCTTGTCTTGAGGGGAATCAGGCGGCGGCTGGGGTGGTGAGGTAGAAGTACCATCAACGATACCGCGATCGCCATTTGCCTGAGAATTTCTAAATTTCCTGGACGATTTAAGCCCCAAGCCTGTTGGGGACTGTTCGACTTCGTTTTCCACCCTCACCTCACTCCAATAACCGTAGCTTGCGCATACAGTTTTACATTCTGAAATCTCATGCAGGATTATAACGTCAGCGACTCAATCCATGCTGATCAATTAATTGCTATTTCACTGGATTAATTTACAGGCATAAAAAACTTTATCGGGAAAGTCAAAGCTAGGATATATCAGAAAATTAAGTGGCGCTGGAAACAATGGATAATTCCTTGATACCTGTAATTCTTGCTGGTGGCAAAGGTGAGCGGTTTTGGCCTTTGAGTCGTAAGCACCGACCCAAGCAGTTTTTGAGTTTAGATGGGAGCGGCAAGAGCCTCTTGCAGGCAACGGCTGACCGACTCAGCGAGCCAGCAGGTAACCTGGAGAAAGTATGGGTTGTGACCTCAGCTCAACTAGCTGAGGGAGTGAGAGAACAGCTACCTCAACTTCCAGAAAAGAATTTGTTGTTGGAGCCTGAAGGGCGTGATACAGCACCTGCTGTTGCTTGGGCAACACTGGAGATTGCAAAAGTGTATGGCGAAGATGCCGTGGTGGGCTTTTTTCCTGCCGATCCCTGGATTGATGACGTGGTGGCGTTTCAAAATACTATCGACGCCGCGGCCCAGATGGCGTCAGCTAATCCATCTATTGTCACGTTGGGTATCACTCCCAGCTATCCATCTACCGGTTATGGGTATATTGAGCAAGGGGAGCAAACCGGAACGTTTGGGGGCTTGCCCGTTTACAAGGTGACCCGGTTTACAGAAAAGCCCGATCGCGAAACGGCTCAATCATTTATTGCAACAGGGCGATTTAGCTGGAATAGTGGCATCTTCATTTTCCGAGCTGGGGTAGTTTTGGATGAACTGCGCACCTACGCGCCAGAAATCATTGGGGCTTTGGAAGAAAAAGGTGTAGCGGCGTATTCTGAACTGGAGAAGAAGAGTATCGACTATGCGTTGATGGAAAAGACGCAGCTAGCTTATGTCTTACCCGCCTCGTTTGGTTGGGACGATTTGGGAGACTGGAATGCGATCGAGCGCCTGCTCAAAGGGGAGGCGGACAATGTGGAACTGGCAACCCATGTGGGGATGGATACGAAAGGCGCGATTCTTTATGCCAGTGGTGAGGATGAGGTGATTGTAACGATTGGTTTGGAGGATGTTGTGGTTGTACGCGATCGCAACGTCACCTTAATTGTCAAAAAAGACCGGACGCAGGAGATTAAGCAGGTCATTAAACTACTTCAAGATGACCCTAAATTGAAAGACTTGCTGTAAGGGTGATTTTTGCACCGCAAAGGACGTAGAGGTTTACACAAAGGTACGCGAGTGATAGTCATTCTGTGGGGTGAGCCTGCTGTTCGCACCTTAGATGTGACAGATATCTTGCCTGTCCCACAAGACGATGTATTTGCTACCCATTGAGATGCTCCCGTTCTGTGCGTAACTCTGGGCTAGACTTAGCGTCCCTTTGTGTTGAAAAACTTGGTATTTGTGCAACAAGTATAATCTCCTACTCTAGGTACATTGGCACGCAGTAGTATTTAGCGTTAGAACATTCACTAAACAGTACTAACATGACTTGCTGACTTCTAAAAAAGTCAATAGCCAAGAGAATTTTTACGTTTTACGCCTTACTTTTTACTTTTTTAGCCCTAAACAATGTTTGCCTTAACTCAAACCAGTTCTCGACAACGCGAAATCATTGAAGTCGTCTTCCGCAACGGCTGGGACTATATGCGAGGACTGCTGACGGGTAGTAAGACTGACGAACCGAATCTGCCACCTCCTGCTGTTCTGCGTAACATCCTTGTCGATTTGGGACCGGTCTACGTCAAACTAGGGCAATTGCTGAGTACCCGTCCTGACTTGTTGCCAGGGGAATATGTTGAAACCCTAACCGATCTGCAAGCCAATGTGCCGCCAGTGCCGTGGTTTGACGTAGAAATCCTGATTCGGCAGCAGTTGCGACAGCCCTTAGAGGAAGTGTTTGCCGCCATCAATCCCCAAGCGGTTGCGGCTGGTTCAATTGCCCAAACTCACCGAGCCACCCTAAAGAATGGTCGGGAGGTGGCGTTGAAGGTGCAGCGTCCTGGGATTGACCTGATTGTTGCTCAGGATATTGCTTTGGTTAGGAGTTTAGCGGAGTTGGTGTCTCGCACTAACTTCGGTCAGAACTACGACGTTGTAGGGCTAGCTGAGGAGTTTGCTACGGCTCTGCAAGCAGAGCTAGATTTCACCCAAGAAGCTGGCTACACAGACCAGCTACGCCGCAACTTATCGACGAGCCGTTGGTTTGACCCCACGCAGTTGGTGGTGCCAGAGATTTACTGGGATTTCACCACTAAAAAGCTGATGGTGATGGAGTGGCTGGATGGTGTGCCAATTTTGTTGGGGAAGTTACCTGCATTGCGGGATGGGAAGGATGCAGATACCCAGCGGAAAGAAATTACCACGCTGTTATTTCGCGCTTTCTTTCAGCAGCTCTATATCGACGGCTTTTTCCATGCCGACCCCCATCCAGGTAATTTGTTTTATTTAAATGATGGTCGCATAGCGCTGTTGGACTGTGGCATGGTGGGTCGCTTAGACCCGCGCACGCAGCAGATTTTGACGGAGATGTTGTTGGCAATTGTAGACTTAGACGCCCAGCGGTGTACTCAGCTAACTTTGCAGTTGGCTGAGTCAGAGCAGCCTGTGAATTTGGCACGGCTAGAAAATGACTATGATCGCATGTTGCGCAAGTACTACAACATCAGCCTGTCGCAAATCAACTTTAGTCAGGTGTTTTACGAGGTGCTGCAAGTCGCCCGTAACAACAAAATCCGCTTACCCAGCCATATGGGCTTATATGCGAAAACCCTAGCCAACTTGGAAGGCGTTGCCCGTAGTTTTGACCCAGAGATTAATCTCTTAGACCAAATCAAGCCACTGATGACGGATTTGTTTCGCCGTCAGTTGCTGGGAGATAATCCCTTGCAAACAGTTCTAAGAACAGCCCTTGACATCAAGAGTCTCTCTTTGCAAACTCCGCGTCAGCTAGAGTTGCTTCTCGACCGAGTGACTTCTGAGACTTTAAGGTGGAATATCACGATAAAAGACCTCGACCCCGTGCGGCGCAGCGTGGATGATTCAGCGAATCGGCTCTCGTTTAGTATTGTCGTTGGGTCGTTAATTATGGGGGCGGCGATTATCTCTAGTAATGCTCAGACGAGTCAGCTATCGTTGATTAGTAATGTTTTATTTGCGGCGGCTAGTTTTTTGGGTTTGTGGTTGATTGTGAGTATTTTGCGATCGGGTCGTTTGAAGTGAGCTGAAGTGTACGTGCTTGTGTTCAACGAGAATAAAGTTCTTTACTAACTAGCACATACACTCACTAGAGGGTATGGGAATGAAGCACAAGCCAATTTGGCTGCATCAAGTAAGCATGGCTTGGTGAACTTGGCTGACAGCAGTAGAAAGAATGTCGGCTGCCCGCCCTAGATGAATCGTG
>JALYGX010000092.1 GCA_030776905.1 Cyanobacteriota bacterium
CTCTGCGATTAGGCGAAACCGCTGTTCACTCTCCTGTAGCAATTCCTCTAAGTGCTGGCGCTTGCTAGCCAGTGATGCCTCAATTACTTCAGGTTCAAGTGTAGCCATTACTACCTTTTTTATGGGATAACTAAGAGTCTGAAGGTTTAGATTCTTTGTCTTATTTTAGAATTTTGATTGCGATGTGTTCTATTTGTTTAATCAAAAAATCGTTGAAAAATAAATTTATTGTAACTTATTTATCTTTAACATAAGTTTTTACTTCTTTAACTTTAACGAAGAATCTCTAACTGCAAAATCCTGACAACAACAAGTAAATGTAGCGAAGGTTACAGATATTCCTTTAATATTGCCTCTCATGGGAAAGCGATACAAAGTTGTGATATTTGATACGTTGTAGAGGCTTAAGGGTGTGCTACCGCCTTATCGGCTTTGGAGCAAAAGTGATTTATAAATTACTTTCTAATCAAAAACTTATTCATATTTTTAGTGCTTGTTTGATAGAGTTCATAACTACTTTATTTGGATTTATCAATCTAACAGTTTAATTAAATTAAATAGTATTAGCAAAAGAAGCGATCGCTCTAGCATCGCCAAAAAGATTATTTGCCTAATTTTTACAACGACTTAGTTTTAATTCTTGGTATAAATCGCCCAATCAGGTAAATTTGGAAGAAGCGATCGCGTCAACAATTTTCTTCCTGTTCTGCCCGGTTCGGCTGGGGCATCTTCAGCAGTATCTGCCCTGCTGATCTTAGCGGTATTACCCGATAACAAACTACTATTGCGCCCCCAATAGCCGCTCGATAGTATGGATGCAGATAATGAACACTCCCGTCTAAAATCCCAATATTTTTTTAACGATCTGTAATAGCTAGAGACAAAAAAGCAAAAATTGTTGAATAATCTTAAAGATATGCCTTCAGATACTTTTATGTTGGAACAGTGTCAGTCTATGACTCAGGAGTCGTCCAAGCCGACGCGGGGGCAGCTCGAACGCTTGCTTTCTCAACGGCTCCAGGCTTTGTACCGCGAACAATTGGGGCATCAGCCCAGTAAGGTGACTTGTCAGCTATTTGATGAAAAGCTGGCAGTGATTGTCGAAAACTCAATTACCCCACCAGAACAACTATTGGTAAATAATGGTCAAACCCAGTTGGCAGAACAAGTCCGCTCAGATTTAGATAAAGCCATCCAACCCCAACTGAAAGCGCTGATTGAGGAAGTACTGGGTGTTGCCGTTCTCGATATCCTCAGCGATGCCACTTTAGAGACGGGTCGTACTGGCATCATTGCGGTGTTAGATGTCACGCCAGAAGTTCGCAATCCTGATGCGGTTCCAAAGGTCAAGAAATAGTTGCAAGCTCACGGAGATGACGACGGGCGATGGCTTCAATGTCTTCCAGCATATAGGGCTTGCTGATGTAATCATTGAAGCCTAGTAGCAGCAGGCGCTCTCGGTCTTGTGGGATGGCTAGGGCTGTCACTGCAATCGCAGGGATAGTTTTGGTTGTTGAGTCTTTCCTCAATTGAGAGACAACCTCAGTGCCATCCATGTAGGGCATGAGAACATCTAGCAGAATTAAATCGGGCTGATAGATTCGTGCTAAAGATAGAGCGCTTAGACCGTCAACGGCTGTGAGTAAGGTACAGTCTAGAGGCTCTAAGGCGTAAGCCAAAAGCAACAAGTTGTCTTCGTCATCATCGGCTGCCAAAATTACTGGCTTTGTCGGGAGAGAGTGTTGAGTCGATTGTGGAGCACCGATAAAACCGGGAAATTTTTGCTCACCATAAAGGGAACGTTCCAAATCATCCATGTTGCCTCTTGGGAAATCCTACTGACGGTTACGTCCCTCTCTACCATAAGAGTGGACAAGGCACTCACCAAGCGGCTTTGTGGCGCTTGCTCTGGACTGGTTCGTAATTAATCCGCCAGGTTGTTAGGTCTTTGCTTCGGAGCGAGGAAAAAGCTTTCCAAGCCGGCAGGGGCTTTAATCTACTCCGTTATTGTAGTGTAAATCTCTAAAAAACTAAAGATTTATTTAAGAATCGATAATTTTACTGAAGTATATGCTCAAGTTTATCCTAAAAAATTTAAAAGAACTGTTGCTGCCTGAGATTGATTAGAGACTGTGTGAAGCAATCGACACAATATAAGGCTTGGAAAGTTGTGCTGGCAGTAGACTGGAAATAAACGGTTATCCCTTTCTAATTTGGGGATGGGAGAGCGAAGCTATGGGTATCGCTACGATTAACCCAGCAACTGGGGAAACGATTAAGACATTTGAGCCGCTTGACGGCGAGTCGATTGAAATAAAGCTAGCACTGTCGCAACAGACGTTTGAAAAATACCGCAAAACGCCAATAGCTCAGAGAGGACAATGGCTGATTAAAGCTGCTGAGATTCTAGAGCAAGATAAGGTCAGCTTCGGCAAGATCATGACTATAGAAATGGGTAAGCCCATCAAAAGTGCGATCGCTGAAGTTGAAAAGTGCGCCTTGGTGTGCCGCTACTATGCGGAACACGCCGAAGAGTTTCTTGCTGACGTAAGTGCCTCCACTGATGCCAGTAAAAGCTTCGTGCGTTACCAACCTTTGGGGGTGATTCTAGCCGTGATGCCTTGGAATTTTCCCTTTTGGCAGGTATTCCGCTTTGCGGCACCCGCTTTGATGGCAGGAAATGTAGGGTTGCTAAAACACGCTTCTAATGTGCCGCAGTGTGCCTTAGCGATCGAAGAAATTATCACAAAAGCGGGATTTCCAGAAGGCGCTTTTCAAACCTTACTCATTGGTGCCGACCGAGTAGAAGCGCTGATTAACGATCCGCGAGTGAAAGCAGCAACATTAACGGGTAGTGAAGCAGCGGGTGTGGCACTGGGATCAGCAGCAGGTAAGCAACTTAAGAAAACCGTCTTAGAACTAGGGGGAAGCGACCCCTTTATTGTTCTGGCAAGTGCCGATTTAGAGGCAGCGGTTTCAACAGCCGTTGCAGCGCGGATGCTCAACAACGGTCAATCTTGCATTGCGGCGAAACGGTTTATTGTGGAAGATGCGATCGCCGATGAATTTGAGCGTCGCTTTCTGGAAAAATTCCAAACCCTGAAAATCGGCGACCCAATGGATGAGAATACGGATGTTGGCCCCTTGGCAACTCCCGGCATTCTCAAGGACTTAGACCAACTGGTTCAAGCTTGTATCGAAAAAGGGTCAAAAGTTCTCACAGGCGGACATCCTATAAGCGATCGCACGGGTAACTTCTATCCGCCTACAATTTTGACAGACTTCCCGGCGGGAACACCAGCGGACGAAGAGGAATTTTTTGGTCCGGTAGCACTCTTATTCCGAGTCCCGGACATTGACACTGCCATCAAGCTTGCCAATGCCACACCTTTTGGCTTGGGAGCGAGTGCCTGGACAACCGATGAGGAACAAGCACAGCGACTAATTGACGAACTCGAAGCGGGTGCTGTCTTCATCAATGGCTTAGTCAAATCCGATCCCCGTCTACCCTTTGGTGGAATTAAGCGTTCCGGGTATGGGCGAGAATTGGGCATTCAGGGCATACATGAATTCGTCAACATCAAAACAGTCTGGGTGAAGTAATAAGGACTGTGAGCGAGGTATGTCCAAGAGGCTGGGAGTTGAGAAGCTCCCTAGGGCGTGTCTGCAAACCTTAAGATCCCCCTAACCCCCCTTAAACAAGGCGGAAAGAAATTCAAAGTCCCCTTAAACAGAGGAGGCGAGGGGGATCTTCCAGGATTGAACGCAATAACAAGTATTTTGAAAACACGCCCTAGTCCCTGAAACTTTATGAGTAAACTAGTGTGCAACTTAGATGCACAGGTTTCTTAGGCTTTTGGTTCACTGTTGATAGTTGACGAGACAGGCTTAACTCTCAATAGTCAACCAAGAACAGATTGTTTAGATAGGCTGCCTTAGATATTTAGCAGCTAACCAAAACGAACAAATAAATAATGTGAGGAAAACTGCAATGGGCGAAATGAACACAGCTGAACTGTTGGTGCGTTGCCTAGAAAATGAAGGAGTGGAGTACGTTTTTGGACTGCCTGGAGAAGAGAACCTGCACGTCTTAGAAGCGCTTAGGCATTCGTCAATTCAGTTCATTACAACCCGTCACGAACAAGGTGCTGCTTTTATGGCGGACTTGTATGGACGGCTGACGGGTAAAGCTGGGGTCTGCCTTTCTACCCTAGGACCAGGTGCAACTAACTTGATGACTGGTGTTGCCGATGCTAACTTGGATGGCGCACCCCTAGTGGCAATCACGGGTCAGGTGGGAACCGATCGCATGCACATTGAATCCCATCAGTACTTAGATTTGGTGGCAATGTTTGCACCTGTAACCAAGTGGAATGCTCAAATCGTTCGCCCTAGCAATACAGCAGAAATTGTTCGTAAGGCGTTTAAAATTGCTCAAAGCGAAAAACCTGGAGCCGTTCACATCGATTTGCCAGAAAATATTGCGGCGATGCCAGTAACGGGTAAACCACTCAACAAAGATGAACGGGAGAAAACATTTGCTTCCTTCCGTAGTTTAGGTAAAGCCGCTGTTGCCATTTCTAAGGCGAAAAATCCCCTCATCTTGGTAGGAAATGGCGCGATTCGGGCTAATGCTAGTGAGGCATTGACGGAATTTGCTACGCGGATGAATATTCCTGTAGTGAATAGCTTTATGGGGAAAGGTGTGATTCCCTACACCCATCCGCTAGCGCTGTGGACGGTAGGACTGCAACAGCGCGACCACATTAGCTGTGCCTTCGATGAGGCGGATTTAATTATCGCCGTGGGTTATGACTTAATTGAATATTCTCCTAAAAAGTGGAATCCAGAGGGCAAGATTCCGATTATTCATATCGGCGCAACTCCAGCAGAGATTGATAGTAGCTATATTCCGCTGGTGGAAGTGGTAGGAGATATTTCTGATTCGCTTGCTGAAATTATGAAGCAGGCGGATCGACAGGGTAAACCGACACCTTCTGCCGTGGAATTGCGAACCGCTATCCGGGACGATTACGAATTTTATGCTAACGATGATGGCTTTCCCGTCAAGCCCCAAAAAGTAATTTACGATCTGCGGCAAGTAATGGGACCAGAGGATATCATAATCTCCGATGTTGGCGCTCACAAGATGTGGATAGCGCGTCACTATCATGGCGATCGCCCAAATACCTGTATCATCTCTAATGGCTTCGCCGCAATGGGCATTGCCATGCCAGGGGCACTCGCGGCAAAACTCGTCCATCCCCATCGCAACGTCGTTGCAGTTACGGGCGATGGCGGGTTCATGATGAATTGCCAGGAATTAGAGACGGCGCTACGGGTAGGCACTCCTTTTGTAACGTTGATTTTCAATGATGGCGGCTATGGCTTAATTGAGTGGTAACAACAAAATCACTTTGGTATAGGTGAATCCGCTTTCATCAAATTTGGCAATCCAGATTTTGTGAAATTTGCTGAAAGTATGGGCTTAAAAGGCTACCGAGTGACTTCAGCCGCCGATTTAATTCCTACTTTGAAAACAGCACTCGAACAAGATGTTCCCTCAGTCATTGACTGTCCGGTGGACTACGGCGAAAACATCCGCTTTACTCAAAAAGCTGGAGATTTGAGTTGCAAGATTTAATCGATTGTTGTTAATAAATTACCCTCAGACTAGAAGTCTGGGGGTACACGAAACTTACGCCTGACGAGAGCAGGCTAAATACAAGTCCGCGCAGGCGGACTTTGTTTGTGTAGCTGCGATTTACGATCGCCGGGGAATTGTAGCTAGAAGTGCAGATTTGGGCTAAAACAAAAACAACGAGAGAGAACAAATCATGACTACTGTTTTTACGCCTGAAGAAATTAATGCTTTATCAGCTAATATCGACAGCCAACTACAGGAACTGAGAATAGACTCTGCTTCAGGCACTATAAAAGGCGATCGCCAATCTGATTCCTTGCCCACTAAGCAAAGCCAAGCGATTGAAGAAATTACTAAAGAAAAGTCAAAAAGCTTCTTGAAAAAATTCGGACGTGCGGCGAAAACTGATTTATGTGAAGAAGGGGGATTGCTGAATTCCCAGTGGAAAAAGTGGGCTGACCTTGATAACAAAGATGTTATAGATAAGTTTGTTCTGATATTAGCACCTATGGGATTTTCTGGGGCTGCACTAGAAATGCTGGTTGTTGCTGTTGCTGTGATTGTGATTCATATTGGAGTCAAGGCTTTTTGTGAAGATTATTCTGAATGACGGTGGAATTAAATTTGCGTTTCCCCGAAATCAATCAAGTTATTGTCAGATTTGATGAGAACGAGACTGACACGATTGATTTTGAATCACCTATCAGTGAAGAAGACCAAAAGAACATCCAATGGTATTTGGAAGTCTATGCGGCACAGTACACCACTGAGGTTGACGATCAAACTGCAAAAAAGATAGCGGATAAGTTGCCGAAATGGGGCGCAGATTTATTTAATGCCGTTTTCCACAGTCGTCCTGCCCAGCGGATGTTTAATGATTTCCAGGATGAAGATGAACCAGGACGCTTACTGACGATTAGTGCCAGTCATCCAGCAATTTTATCGTTACCTTGGGAATTATTGCGCGACCCGGAAGGCACGTATTTAGTCCATGAAAATCCCCGAATATCGATTCGTCGCCGTTTGGCAGGGGCGGGAGGTGGACGGAAATCGTTTAAAGTTCAGGTGAAAGACCGTTTGCGATTGCTGTTTGTGGTGAGTCGTCCCAGTGATGCAGGGTTTATTGACCCTCGTGGTGAGGCGATCGCAGTATTGGATGCCATTAAACAAGAAGCAGCAGGACGGGTTGAGGTAGAGTTTTTGCGTCCGGCAACGTTGGATAATTTGGTGGCGCGGTTGGAAGACCGGCGCAAACTACCTGTGGATATT
>JALYGX010000093.1 GCA_030776905.1 Cyanobacteriota bacterium
CCCTGAGACCGCACCGCTCCCTCATGAGATATTGGTTGCACATCAGGGTATTTATCCGCAGCGTATTAAGCATTGCGTCTTGGCTCCAATTCCGGAAACACCACAGCAAAGGTAATAGCCTCTACAGAGGTGACACCCCTGTATAAAAACCAGGTGCAATTACTTGGCTCGGAGGATGCCTGCAAATCGTAGTCAATTGGTGATACACAGGCAATACCTCTGTAGCAAAGCTCTTTCACTTTGCACCCTTTGAAAATGGGTTAAATTGCCAATGCAAAGGTATACCTTTCTCCATAAGCTCTACCAATTTGCAGCCATTGAAACCGCATCTCGTCCTCATGAGACAATGTGCCTGAAAACTTTGACTTGAGCAGCGTTAATTTGCTGACGCCACGACGGGGAATCAACTTTATAAGGTGAATCGTCAAAAGTCTGCGAGAGATACTCCTCACACTGCCAGAGCTTCGCTTGGTCGGGGTACTCTTTGAGCCAAACTGCAAAAGCACGGACTAAGTAACGATACTTACGGGGAACTCGCAGCACAATGGTCTTTCGCTCGGTCTTGTTAATTTGTGGCATTTCAGTTTTAGATGAGGTGTGGTGTAGCGTTCCTGAGATGTTCCCAAGGTGTAACCAGTTGTTCCTGGTTTGTTCCCAGTCTTGAACCAGTGGTTACACTTCAGTTCAACAGCGGAAATGCTTGTCTATACGTTGTCTAGCTGCTTGCTAGCGCTTTCGGGTAACAGTTCAGGAACATTGTCGGGTAGCTTGTCGGGTAGCTGTGGGGCAAGAAAAACAGCCTTGAACCTGATACCTGAACTGTTACCACTCGTCAGTATCAGCTAACTATCAAAGTCAAGCGATGAGCAGGTAAGGTCTCAACATCATCTCCAGTTCCCCAAGTGTATGGATGGGCAACTGCCAAGGGACAATCAGCGCTGGGTAGAACTTCATAGACCCAAGCATCCTGCCACCAACATAAGCCGATGATTTTGCCCCAAGCCTCGTTTGGTTCTATGAAAGAGCTGGGAATTTTCCAGCTAACTATTTGACCTAGTGAAAATTCTGGTGCTGACCAACCAGCGGGTATTCTTAGGGACTGGTGGCGCTCTTGCAAATTTAAAGGCATGATTATTTTGCTCCTTTCATGGTACTTGCATGGGAGGGGAAGTCGTTCTGGTGGAGTGCGGGAATACTTCGCCAGAGCGCATATTCAGTTGTAACCATCAGCGTACACCAGGTTTTTCAAAAAGTCGATCGCTGTTCGTGGAACGTCCAACTAATACCCACGAATGCCGCACAATGCCAGTTTTAGCCAATGTCGCCTCAAGCATTTTGGCTAGACCTGGTGCTGATATCCGTAGAGAGGCGATGTTAGCCAGAGGAAAAACCACCGTAGACCTGATGCGTCTTGAACCAAAAGTGTAACTTTCTAATAAGTAAACAACGGCTGAGGTTCCTGTCGCTTTCATGAAGAAAAATGACGCACTGGAACCTAACTTCTTTGCATCCGTAAAATATGGACACAGAGTTAAGTAAGGCTTCTGGAACGTAACTTTGGCAAGGACTTCCAGAAGCCTTTTTACCCACTATTGCTAGAGGGATTCCTTTATGGTGTCAGAAAATGCCAAACGAATCGAAATTGACCTTGACCGCTTTCATTTCTTTGTAGTGAAGCATGATCAGCAGTTCTTCATCCCCACTAATGAAGGCTTAAGGCTCATCAACGTAAACATTGACTGGATATCAGCGCTGGGTAACAGAAGGAAACGAACCTTGGAGAGGTATGGCTTCTCTTTTAAAGAGCAGCTTATCTGCTATGAAATTGAGGGCAGAAGCTTTTTTGGTGGTAGCTACTCCTGGTCTGATTGGCTTAGGCTGTGGAGTTATTTTGCTTCCAAGGGCAATACTAACGCTGTAAGGCTACTGAGAGTTTTAGCTGAATTGGGTACGAGGACATTTAACTAATGTGGTCAGTGGTGTGCATCGTATCAGACAAAAGAATCAGCTACTCCCTGGTTGAGGGCGAGCTGCCAGAGGCTGAATTCACGGGTTCCCGCCGAGAGTGTCTAGCCTATATCCGCAGAATGTCAGGCAAAAATTAAAGAACTTTGGAATAGTATCAGCGGCTAAACCCACGAGACGGCTGTAAGTGTTCGCCGTCTCTGGTTTCAGTCGCTTGCTTCGTTTTTATATTAAGTTGATTCGCGTTGCTCAATCGTTTATCTGGGGGATGCCCCCAGACCCCCGTGCGACTCAAGACAAGCCTATACGGATGTTCCGCTGCGCTCGTTCCGGATACCGCACCCCACCACCGCGCATCCTCCACTTACTCCGCTCCACTTACCTACCCTTCTCTTGAGTCGCCTGCCTTCGTTGATAAGAAACTGAGTAAATTACCGTAATCGTGAGCTAAAGATAGCTAGGCTGAATTAAGCCCCATTTTTTACCCGAAAAGAGTTGAATTTGAGGTGGGCATTTTTGTGGGATTGGGTGTGACTTTTGGGGGAAATCTTGTGGTCAGCCCATTTTCCCAGCTTTTTTATTCACTTGTTGATACCCATTATCAATAAACGCTGAATAGCCAAGTTTTCTTACCCTAAACTCGCTCACGATTTCCCCCAATTCCCCACAAAAAACCTCATGTCTCCTGTTAGGATTAGCTTGTAGATTTCCTAATCATCAAAAGTCTTTTTAGGCTGAAAACTTCTCTAGGTATAGCTTGACGCTTATACTCTACCTTGAGAATACCCTTTTTAAAGTTGCAGCCCTCTCCTAGGCTTGGGCTTGTCTATCTGGCAGAAAACCTCAGCAAAGCCTTAAATTGGCTAGCAAGAATGAGCGTGTTTCTTGTTGGTTATTCTTGACAGTAATGACTCGTCGCGACAGGGAGCAAGCCAAGTTGAGAGGCGTCTCTGAACGAGACGAATGAAACTTCTCAACGAAGTTTCAGCTCTCAACGGCTTGCTCTACGAGGTTAAGAAAAAATTGTGCCGTTCCATTTTCTTGGAAGTCGTTCATGACTCGGACAAAGAAAAGAACAACTTGAGCATATGTGTGGTTAACTCCCGAAGAAAAGAACGCTTGGAAAAATAAAGCGGCATCATCGGGGCGGGGGGGCAGAAGAAGTTGAGGATGATGATGAGCCATTTGAGAAAAAGATGCTACTGACGGCGAAGTTAGAGGAGCAGTTTGCCCTGAGTGCCAAACTAGAAGCAGACATTCGGGACAATCTCAAGGGGTTGGGGTACAGGCTATGACGGTTGCAGTAGAGATTCGACGCTTGAGCGTGCAGGACTACCACCGCATGGTGGAGGCTGGTATTCTGGCACCGGATGAACGGGTAGAGTTAATTGAAGGACAGCTTTATCGGATGGCGGCGAAGGGTACGTTTCATAGTGCGGCAATTACACGCATCAAACGCCTGCTGGAGGCACGGTTGGGAAATCGGGTGTTACTGCGGTTTCAAGACCCCGTGCGGTTGAGCGACGATTCAGAGCCGGAGCCGGATGTGGCGGTGGTGCGACCTGACTCATTTGACTATGAAGACCATCATCCCACGCCGGATGAAATTTATCTGTTAATTGAGGTTTCTGACCGCACGTTGAAGCGCGACAGAGAATTGAAAGCCCCGGCTTATGCGCGATCAGGAATTAGGGAGTATTGGATTTTGGATGTTAATGCCCGTCGATTATATGTGTATCGGGAGCCAGGGGCAGAGGGTTATGCTAGCTCCGTTGTGTTGGCCGAGTCGGATTTAGTCGCACCTTTGGAATTTCCAGATTGTCAGGTGTCAGTGGAGGATTTGCTCAGGAGAAGTACAGAGCCGAGTTGGGAATGAGGAAAGATAGCGTTTGGGATGTAGCACCATGACTAGCAAAACAGGGTTAGGAATTAACGATTTGTTGCAAGAGCAGCGATTGCAAATTCTTGCTATTGCACAAAAGCATGGAGCCTACAACGTGCGGGTGTTTGGTTCGGTGGCGCGGGGAGAAGCAACCCAAGAGAGCGATATTGATTTTTTGGTTGACTATGATTTGGGGAAAATCACGCCTTGGTTTCCAGCAGGACTATTAATTGATTTAGAACAGCTACTCAATCGCAAGGTTGATATTGCAACGGTGGATATGTTGAAGGAACGTATTCGCGATCGCGTATGCCGTGAGGCTGTGATGCTATGAGGCGTGAGGCTGAACGGCTGCAAGATATTTTAGATGCGATTGTGGCGATTGAGCGATATGCAAGCCTTGGCAGACAGGCATTTGATGAACAAGAACTAATTCAGGTTTGGGTTATTCATCATCTCCAGATTATTGGAGAAGCGGCTTCTTCGTTATCTGGTGATTTGATGAATCGATATTCTGAGGTGCCGTGGGCACAGATTGTGGCGTTCAGGAATGTTGTGGTGCATGAGTATTTCCGGGTATCGCTGAGTTTAGTTTGGGCGATCGTGCAGAATAATCTACCTCCGTTGAAGGCAACGGTGGAAAAGATGTTGCAAGAGTTGGGGGAGGCGAGAGGAGATAATGCAGGGGTTAAGGGTGAAGTTGGAGGAGAAGTTTAAGGAGTTGGCGCGATTGGCAACTATGGCATTCACTAATCCCAATTCAATAGTGGGACTTAAACAAAAATAGTGAAGCAATAAAGTTTTAACCAGGTTATTTGTTGTTGGTTACTTGTTGTTTGTATTCTTTAACAAGCAACCAACAACCAACAACCAACAACAATGAGTCAACTGGAACGCATGATCAAAATGGCAGAAGACGAACTCACTGAGTACAGTACCGATGCCCGGAAAATGGAGAAACTACGCCGTAAAATCGGCATTTCTGTCTCAGCCGCAGAACAGCGCCTAGCCAAAGAAGCTTTATCAGCACAACTGCAACCC
>JALYGX010000094.1 GCA_030776905.1 Cyanobacteriota bacterium
GGTTCGGTTTCAGGAATTGTATTGAGATTGCTTTCAACCATTTCTACCATCCCTGAGCCAGAAACACCCTAGTGGAATCAGATTGCGACTGATGCGAGCTATAAACTTTTTCTATTACCTGCTCTACTTGGTTAAAAAATACTTTTTCTGAAAACCGAGTGAGCGCATGGTTCCGAATTTCTCTGTAGTCCCAAGCAATTTTACTAGCCTCAACTAAGGCTGAATGGATTGCTTCAGGTGTCTGCCGGCTGAAAAAGACGCCAGTCTTCCCCGGTATCTGAGTATCCAATACGCCACCCGCACCGTAGCATAGTGCCCGTAAATGGATTTACTGGTGGGGGACTGGACTCTATATTGGTTTATTACTGGCTACTCAATTAATTTGTGTATCCTTTAGGACTTTAAATACAACTCTTAATGTTATATATTTTTCGCTGATTACGACGGTAGCTGTAACATTAGTGCATATCGCCAACGGAGTTTATGGATTTATTTACGGTCCTCGTTTAACTGAAACCTATTCAGCTAGCTCTGAAAGTTAAATAAGATTGCGTTATGAAAAAATTACTGGTAACTGGTTCATCAGGATTGATTGGTTCGGAAGTTTGCATCCATTTTGCCAAGTTGGGCTGGGAAGTTCACGGGATTGATAATAACCAAAGGGCAGTATTCTTTGGTCCTCAAGGGGATACCAGATGGAATCAACAGCGATTGGAATCCCTGCTTAAAGGGTTTGTGCATCACGAACTAGACATTCGAGATCGCCAAGGAATACTTGAACTTGTAGAAGCCCTTGCACCGGATGCCATTGTCCATACGGCTGCACAACCCAGCCATGATCGGGCGGCGGCTATCCCCTTCGATGACTTTGATACCAATGCGGTAGGGACGTTGAATCTGTTAGAAGCAACTCGTCGATTTGCTCCCGATTCTCCTTTTGTACATATGTCCACCAATAAGGTGTATGGGGATGCACCTAATGAGATTCCGATGGCGGAGTTGGAAACCCGTTGGGATTATGCCGATCCAGTGTATGAACATGGTATCCCTGAATCCTTCAGAATTGACCAATCAAAGCATTCACTGTTTGGTGCTTCTAAGGTTGCAGCCGATGTAATAGTGCAGGAATATGGTCGCTATTTTGGACTAAAAACCTGTTGCCTACGCGGTGGATGTCTCACAGGTCCCAGCCATTCCGGTGTCGAGCTACACGGTTTTCTCAGCTACCTGGTGAAGTGCAACTTGGAGAACCGAACTTATAAGGTTTTTGGCTACAAGGGCAAGCAGGTTCGGGATAATATCCACTCCTATGATGTTGCTCGTTTTATCGAAGAGTTTATTCAGACACCTCGTAGCGGTGAAGTTTACAATCTGGGGGGCGGCAAGGATAATACTTGCTCAATCTGGGAAGCTTTTGATATGGTTTCCTCACTTTCTGGTCAGAAAATGCAATTTGAATATGTTGATAAAAATAGGGAGGGCGATCATATTTGTTATTACAGCGATTTGCGAAAGATGAAGGAGCATTATCCCAACTGGTCTATTACCAAGCCTCTTGAGGCTATATTTTCAGAGATTGTTGGTGCTTGGTCAGCTCGTCTTTAGTAACTGTTAATAATTATAAAAAATTAAACAAATGACAAGAGATCAGCCCAGGATTCTGCTAGTTAGCGAGGTGGCTTTCAGCGAGGAAAGCAAAGGTGCAAGCCGAACTTTACTAAATCTCTTTGAAAACTATCCTGCCAATCAACTGGCATTATTTTCTCCAATGCAGTTTGCCTCATCAGCTTCTGTGCTGGAGCAAGAATCATTTTATTTTCCAGAACGTTATCTTCCTCCCCTTTACGGTCGTATCAGGAAAGTCAGAGGCGCTAAAGGCACCAGACGAGGAAGTATTGAAGCCTTGGCAGGTTTATAACAACAAAACCCATGTAAAAAATCAGGGTAATCCACAGCGGACAGACGCTGAGTCGAGTCAAGATTAAAAATTTTCCAGCCTATCTCGACGGTTCACCTGTTTATTTTCGGAATAGAGTGGACTCCACGCTACTAAATCACTAGCTAACAAGAGATTCTTCTGCCTTAGCTGGTACATCTACTTGTAGGGTCTGAGAACTCAATCGATCCAAAATATCTATTACTTCACGCTCGAAGGCAACCTGTGCGCGATTCGTTCTACCACCTATATAGAAACGTCCATCTTTTTGCAGTGCCCAAATCTGAGAGTGGGAGACATAGCTCATAATTACACCTAGCATTAGCAAGCCAAAGCCAGTGTATACCATAGGAATGCCTGGGTCGGCTTTAATTTGCAAGCCAGTGCTGCCGATGACATCCACAACTTTTAATTTGACACCGTTGACTTCCGTTGCCATACCAGGGCGGACGGTGGAGACTAGCTGACCGTTCACATCGTAAACTAAGAGAGTTCCTTGCAAATCTTTTGCCAGCAGCGAAACCCCTGCACTCAAATCGGGTTTTGTAGGAATCCAGGTTCCCCAGATGCGCTGCGTGCCGTTGGCATTTAGCCGCGCCATCGGTATTTGAAAAATCGGGCTTTTGTTCAACTGCACCTGAACAGCGGCAATACCCCAGTCAGTCTGGTAAAGTGTCACGCCTCGGTAGCGCAGGGGCTTATTTACATAAATAGTTTGCTTGTCAACTTCCTGTTTTTGATTATCCAGAACCGATAAATCCGAGTAAAACTGGTTGATTCCGCCCTCTGGCGTGTAGTCAATCCAAAAGCGATTAACCCGTACTGACCAATCCTTAGGAATTTGCGGTGCTGCCCAAGGTCCAGCATCCACAATATTGGTGACTTGGAATGTACTGCCGCTAGGAACCATTTCCTGGGCAATAAAACCAGTCATTGCTCCCAAAATCGCCCCCAGCAGGATAAGCAACATACTGGCGTGGACAATGATAGGACCGATGCGTCCGATGATGCCTTTACGGGCGTAGAGGGTATCGCCTTCTTGAAAGACTTTATAACGTCGCTTTTCCAGCAGGGGGGAAAGGGACGTTAGGGAACCCTTGTCTAATTCTGCACTGAGGGCGAGTTTCTGAAATTGGCGGGGTTCGTCGTAGAACTTCCAGCGACGGGCAGCTTTTAAGGCAGGAAACTGACGAGTGAAGGTACAGGCAGTTAAGCTAGTGCCGAAGAGGATGAGGATTGATAAAAACCACCAAGTGCGATAGACGTGGTCTAACCCAATGGTCAAGAGGACTTTCCAGGTGAGGAAACCAAACAAAGCTGGGTGTTCTGGATAATTGGCTTTGTAAAAGTCCAGCGACTGACCCTGTTCGATTACAGTACCGCTAATACTGAAAAGTGCGATCGCTAGCAGTAGCATGATCGCCAATCGCAAGTCCGCTACTACAGGCAAAACCTGGCGTCGAAATAGCTGAGCGATATTGGGGAAAGATGGATTTTCTAAAGTCATTAGATTAAATTACAAAATTCCCGCAGGAATTCGAGATAGTAGAGAAAAGACGCCAAAGCCTACCAGCAAAGCACCACTAACGGGTGTAATCCAACCAGACCAGCGGCGCAACTCTAACAATTTTTTAATCGAAGCCGTAAAAGTACCCGCCAAAATCAACGGTGCGACGTAACCGGCTGTGTAGGAAAGCAGCAAGACACCCCCTAAAAACAAGTCTTGCGTCGTCGCCACCCAAGCCAGTAAGGATGCCAAAACAGGTGTACTGCAAGGAGAAGCTACCACCCCAAAGGTTAAGCCAATCAAATAAGAACGCACCCCCTCTGGTAAGTCTTTGGAAATCCACTCCATCCCACCAAAAGAGGGCAGTTGTAGAGGTAGTGCTTCTAATAAATTCAATCCCATCAAGATAGCTACAAGACTGACAACAATGGGTAAACCTACCCCTATTTGACCATAGACTCGCCCTAGAGATGCTGCCAGAATTCCTAACACAGCCAGTGTCGTTGCTAATCCCAGAGAGAACCACGTAGACTGGGCAGCAGCTTGCAGCCGTCCTTTTGTTTCATAACCCCCAATGTAGCCAATCGTAATCGGCAGCATGGATAGCATACAGGGTGTCAAGCTGGTCAGCAATCCCGCCGCAAAGATAATGCCGATGCTAATCCAACTCAGGTGGGTCAGTTGAGTTGAAACGAGGGTGTTCGCAAAGTCTTCAAGTTCGTACAGTCGGAGCGAGAGTGTTTCTATCATGCCGCCGCTAGATTATGAAATGCCCATTCTGCTTGAATTTTAGCTTACACAGTCCTTAGCTTTGATTGAGCGGAAATTGGATATCCAGTAAATTGATAGCTAGAGAACACCAAGAATCTAACGGGATTCTCCACGAAGGAAGAAAGATGAAAGACACGTCGCATCAGCAGGAGGACATTCCCCCAGACATCTTGCAAACTAAAGCTAAACCTAGCTTCTCCTGGCAGGGGATTTTCTCCGCACTGATGTTTTTTTATATGTACCTGCCTCTGTTGGTGTTGACCTTTTATAGCTTTAATAATTCTGCCTATAGCGCGGGTTGGCAGGGATTTACTCTTAAGTGGTACGCGAGGCTCTTTCGAGATAGTCGCATCCTTGGGGCACTGCAAAATAGTCTAACCGTGGCGTTCGTTGCCGTTGGCATTTCTGCTGTGCTGGGTACGTTGATGGCAGTGGGTTTAGCACGGTATCGATTTCCCGGCAAAACCTTATATAGAGGCGTCGCCTATCTACCGATCATTGTCCCGGATATTGCGATCGCTGTAGCCACCTTGGTCTTCCTTGCCGTCATTGGTACACCCCTGAGCCTGTGGACAATTGTTGCAGCTCATGTGGTTTTCTGTCTTGCCTATGTAGCCATCAACGTTTCCGCTAGAATTTCTGCTCTCGACCCTCACCTGGAAGAAGCTGCTCTCGATTTAGGCGCAACTCCGGTACAAGCCTTTATCAAAATTTTGTTACCCGAATTGATGCCAGCAATTATTGCGGGTTGTCTCTTATCCTTCGTCCTCAGTATGGATGACTTTCTGATTGCCAGCTTCACAGCAGGGACGGGTGCAAGCACTCTACCAATGGAAATCTTTAGCCGCATCCGCACGGGCGTCAAACCGGATATCAACGCCCTGAGTGTCATTCTGATCTTATTGTCTGGAACCGTCGCTTTCATCGGTGAATCGCTTCGCTACCGGAGCGAGCAAAGACGCTTCAAGTAGTTGTTAGTTCTTAATTAAGAACAGAAGCTCAAAAAGAGGTAAAAGGATTCCAAGGTCAATCTACTTTTCATGAAACAAAATTCTGTTTTATCTCGATTTCTCCTAGCATTTATTGCCGGCTTTCTTGCCGTTTTGCTCTTCCACCAAGGAATGCTTGCACTACTACATGCGGTAAATATCACGCCACGGGGTGCCTTTCCCACGACACCCACACAACCGTTTGGAATTCCACAAATTTTGTCAAGTGCATTCTGGGGAGGAGTCTGGGGTCTTGTCTTCGTGACAATTGCTCCTCGCTTTCGGCAAGACAAGAGCTACTGGATAGGCGCATTGCTCTTTGGTGCAATAGCTCCCACTCTAGTAGCCTGGTTTGTCGTCGCGCCACTCAAGAATCAGCCATTGGCAGGAGGCTTCCAACCTGCGGCAATGGTCACAGGTTTATTGGTTAATGGCGCTTGGGGGGTAGGAACCGCTTTGTTACTGAGATTTTTATGGAAAACAGAGGCGCTTGGGGGTGGCAGAAATCGTTCGCTTCGATAAAACAGGCAAGGTTTCCCCATCAAACAGCTACGAACAACTAGCTGCTTAAGCCGACAGAGGAAAAGCTGCCGCCAGCATCCAGCCAAAGAAGAAGGCACTCCCCAACGCATAGCTCCACACGTCATCCAGTAAAGTGGCAGCCAAGGAGAAAATCGCCATCAAAGGGGGAAATAAGGGTAGCAATAGGAAGATAAAGCCGAGTTGAGGCACCAGGTAAAGTACTAAAATGAAGCCACCGACTAGCGCTACACTTTGCCCCAGCCACCATGCCACCCGTTTAACGATCCCAACACCCTGCTGCGCAATCCCGGATGCCAAGAACCAGGGTATACAAGCAAGGGATAGGGGAAGCCATAGCCTCAAGCGGAGGGGAATCAGCCACCACTGAAGCCAGACTACCTGTGCCATCGCCCCGAAAGCAATCCAAAAAAGGGCAAAAAGTGCTGCGCCAAGTCCCACAGCCTTTACTGTCGGGCGTGGTAGCTGAAAAATGACACTTACCCATGCCACACCTGCTAGGAAGAACCAAATTCCTACTGCACCACCTACTTGCAACCCACCCAAATTCTGAATCTCAACGTCCCGACTCACTAAGTTGACGACACCACCTGCCAGAAGTGGGGCTAGAAGTAAACCTCCCCAACGTCTAAACGGATGCACCTTTACCTCAGTTTTAGTAAGCGCTTGAGCTAGGAGAGGGGCAACTGCACCCAGTAAGATTAGCCATGCCAGCAAGTGCCACCCATACCAAATCATCCGGCGGTCAACATAACTGCTGCGGCGCGCTCCTCCGAACGTCGCATCGAGCCATTTGAGGGCGGCTTGGTGGCTGGCATTACGGAAGAGAATGGTAATGTGTTCGGCATTAGGGACGATAATAAGCGATCGCCCTTTCCCTTCAGCCAAGTTCTCATTTTCTCCCCCCGCTGCCGTCAGAATTCGTCTTGCATTCTCAATAAAGTTACCTTCCCAACTCCCCGCTTGTAACAAGAGATTGCGCGGGGCTGAAGGCGTTACCCGCGCCCCTGTTGGAGAAATAGCTACAGTAGCGGCAAAGCGATTGACATCGCGAATGCCAGCAGACATCACTGCACCACTACCCATAGAATGTCCTAGCAACGCCAAACGGGTTGGCTCGACTTCCGGTTGCTCGATCAGGGCGGCATATGCCACATCAAGGTCTTGCTGGAGTGAGAGACGCCCTAATGGTGCTGCATTCGCACCATGACCGGAAAAATCCCACAGCATCACCGCA
>JALYGX010000095.1 GCA_030776905.1 Cyanobacteriota bacterium
TCGTATCACCAATCCTTGCCTTTGAATCCGGCAAGCTTCTCGTTGTAGCCACCAGGCATATTCAAGAGTGTCAAAATCTCCCAGTTGAGGCCACACCAGGACTAACATTCGGCTTTTCAACTCGCAATCGCTCAACAGCGGCACAATAGCTCCATCGCTAACCCGCATTTTCTCAGCCTGCTTGAAGATGGCGTAAGCATCCATAGAATTGGTTCATTGAAAAACGCTCGAATCAACAAAATTTTAATCTCTTTTAATAATCTACTAAGTAGAATTTTTCTCCGAAATTACCAAGTCGGGGCAGTGGGAGAGGAAGATGGCACGACGCTGGCTCAAAACTCATACCCCTCTTATTTGCCACCTTAGGATAGGCAAGCGTGGAACGTAACAACAGCTATGCACAAGGTATGGTACGATGACCCTAAAATCTTGTTTTTACTCTACCAGAATCTAGTCAACTAGATGCCAGAATCTTCTCGCCCGACAACAGTTTTAGCCATCTCCTGCCTGAGTGGTGGGTCGGGGAAATCCACCACTGTGCTGAACTTAGCTACTATGCTTTCGGAAAAAGGGAAAACCCTTGTAGTGGACTTTGACCCTCAAGGCAACCTGTCTCAGTGGTTGGGATGGACTGATTTATCAGAGTCGGCGACCATTGCCGAAACCATTCTGCCGGATAGCGATCGCATCAAAATAACGTCCATTATCAAACCGCCCACCAACGAAGACCGTTCTGGGCGCTTGCTATTAGCCCCCTCTGACTACAGTTTGTCCAGAGCTGCCGACCTGAGGGGGTGACAACCCCCTCAGCACGTAGACTGTATCAATGCCATAGCCCTCAGACCTCGTTGAAAAAATGGCAGTTTATTATGCCTTATTCTCATTAACTGAGAAACCAAATCTGACAAAAATTCCATGCCGGCCAGCCACACTTGTCCATACAGCCCAACCCAGAAGCTACTGTGTCGCCTTTGAGTTCGCCCCAATTCCTTAAGGCGAGTTACATATTTTTGTTGTCCCAGTTGCCTAATTTTTCTACCAGACAGACCCGCACAAGTGTAAGCGATCGCTATAATTAAGACTAAACTCGTTAATCGTTCTCTTGTTGCCTTAGAGCCTTCTAGGTTGTAACCGCCGCTCTTGCAATCTTTGAACATCGCTTCAATCCCGCTCCGAGCTTTATAAGCATCAACAGCTGCACCTAAACTGCCCAAGTTGGTCAAGATATACCAGCCTTGCTCTTCAACATGACCCCGATATTTTCGCTTCCAGTAAGCCGCTAGCTCAAAGGAGCCAAAACCCTTTTTTTTAGTAACGTTTACCCCTGTCAAATATAGCTTCATCCCAGGGACTAAACCTAAGGAATGCAGGGGTTGATAATCTTGACCTGGAATCTGTATATAATTGTCCTGTTTCTGACGAAAGGCAAAGTATACATTACGAAAGCTGTAGCCAGTTAGCTAACTCGACGCTCCGAAATTCCCGGTCTCCTATCACGACTATTTCATAACTCCTCAATAACCGTAACACAGGACGAAGTAAGGCTTGTTGTTCAGCCAGGTTACTACTCCCTTGTTTATCTAAGAATTGCCAGTAAATCGGCCAAGCTCGTTTCTCCCAGATGACGCTAGCCATAAACAAATTGTTTTCTTTCCATTGAGTTCTATCAATGGCTACTAGCAAGCGCGTCGTTTTTTTGAAACGAGTCTGAATGATGCACTTAATTAGGGGAAACCACAACAGGGGTACACTTAGCTGTGGCAACCGCAGAAATCTTTGCAGATGCCGACGACGACTCTCAAATAGGATGGGTTGTGGGAAAAGAGCCGCTAGTCTTTCAATCCGTACTTGCTTATGAAATTGTAGTATCCAAACCACAATTTTCTTGTGTGAGTAATTGAGCAGTACTCAGTCGGCTTTGAAGACAAGTTCGATAAAATTGAGGCAGCATTTTTCACAAGTCGGTCTTGTTGACAATACGAGACCGATCTTTTTTACCATGAACAAGTCTTAATCCCACGCGCCGCGTGGTTTCTGACGGGGTTGTCACCCCGTCAGCTCGCTCACTTTTTGGTTGTAGAACTGGTTACAGTCGGCTGGCGAAGTCCTGACTACATCTAGTTCACAGCCGCCTTGGCTCGATACCATAGAGTTAGTTACGATATCGATTCAATTTGAGTCGATACAGAAGTCAGACAGCTAAATAAAAGGATGAATCAGCGATTCTACCAGACTCCGTGGGTGGTGAGTGCGGAACAAGCCAAGCTAATCCTTGAGCAAGGGGCAACCATTCTCGATTCTCGTAATGTACTGGAGTGGCTGGTTGGTCATGTACCGAATGCCATTCATGTGAGTTGGAAGCCATTTTCCCAAAAGCGATCGCCTGATAAAGGTAAACTCTTGGAAAACTCAGAAGTTCTGGAACAAAAACTTCGTCAGATTGGAGTGTTCAACGATAGACCCGTCATTGTAGTCGGTAATCCTGCCCATCCCTGTAATTTTGGTGAGGAGGGGCGAATTGTTTGGATGTTGCGCACTCTAGGGCATCAAGCCGCCGCCTTTGTGGATGGAGGCGATACGGCACTGACTCAAGTCGGTTTTCCGATTACTTTAGATATCACTCAACCCATGCCCGGAGACTTTGTTGTCAAACGAACCAATTTGTGGTCAATTCAGCGCGATGAACTCCAAGTGCAACTCTCCACTCAAGGCACATCCCAAACGTTAACTGTAATTGATACGCGATCGCCTCGCGAATTTGCTGGGGCTACTATCTTCGGGGAACAACGAGGTGGACACATCCCCGGTGCCCTACATTTCTATTTCAAAGATTTACTGGACAGCAAAGGCTACTTGCTTTCCAGCGACAAAATTATTCTCAAATTCAATACCTTAGGCATAACTCGCGATACATCAATTGTTACCTATTGCACGGGGGGTATACGCTCTGCTTTTTTTATCGCTGTCCTTGCTGACTTAGGCTTTACTAACGTTAGGAATTACGCCGGTTCTATGTGGGAATGGTCAGCCGCGATCGCCTCTAGTTACCCGTTACAAGCCAACCTCTAAAGCTCTAGTAAAAGCCAAGAAAATTTTCATCTATGAAATGGGTATAAGTTTGGCAATGAATCAATATTACTTCTCTCGTTAGATGACTTTTCTCAAGTCTTGCTGAGAAGCTAGAGAGAGTTAATCAGGAAAAGAAGAAATGAATAATCCTTTAGTAAAACTCACACTCGTCGGCTTATTGCTAATGATGGTAGTTGCTCCCTTTGCAGGGCTAGCTCCTTTGATGCTCATCCTTTTAGGATTGGGGATTTGCTGGTTCTTCTGGTCATTAGTAGAAGCATTTTTTACGGCTGATGTTAAAGGAGATAAGGATAAAGCTGGATTTGAGCAAGCCAGGGGTAAGTAAGAATAGGTGCGAGGATTTTTTCTAAAAATCAAGAGTTACCTGATTTCTTGATAGAAAAATTATTGAAATAGCCATAGACTCACCATACGGCTAGACTGTGCAAGCTTCGCTACTTCGCTAACGACTCCCTCGTGGATCTAAAGCATCCCGTAAACCATCTCCCAAAAGGTTAAAAGCAAGAACAGTCAGTGTGATAAATAAACCTGGGAATAAGATAGTCCAAGGTGAGGAGAGAGAATAGCCGCCTTTAAAGGCATCAGATAGCATCGTACCCAATTCAGGAGTAGGAGGCTGTGCGCCTAAACCTAAAAAGCCCAAACCAGCCGCTTCCAGAGTAGCCGTACCAATCGAGAGAGTAGCCTGTACTACTAGCGGCGCGAGACTTGCAGGTAAGATGTGGAGAAAGATGATTCGTGCTGGCGTTGCTCCGAAGGCTCTCACCGTTTGGACAAACTCCTGCTCTCTGAGAGATAGCACCATGCTACGAGTCAGGCGGATGAAGATGGGGATTTGCACCACGCCTACGGCAATCATCACACTGGGTATGCTGGGACCCGTGACGGTGACAACGGCGATCGCTAAAAGAATAGAAGGAAACGCTAACAAAATATCAGTCAGCCAGCCTATTACGGTTTCCAGCCACCCCCGGAAGTATCCCGCCACCAGTCCCAGCAACACACCAATAAACAATCCTAGCAGCACTGAAACTAGACCGATAAACAGCGAAGTCCGCAACCCATACCAAACCAGTAGCAGTATTTCTCGTCCCAAACCATCCGTGCCGAACCAGTGTTCCAAGCTGGGAGGCTTCAACCGCGCCAAATAGTTCCGAGCTGTAGCGGGGTCGTAGGGGCGTAAAATTGGGGCAAGCAGCGCCATCAACACTAGCCCAACGGTCAAGACAAAACCAATGAGTCCTGAAGGGGATTTTAATAAGCGATCGATCGCTTTCCAAGCATTTGCCGTCCGAGCGTTTATAGCCGTAGTCGTCATTGATACTGAATCCTGGGGTCTAAGAAAGCGTAGGAGAGGTCAACCAGGAGATTAATGAGTACAAACGCAACCGCAACAAAAACCACCCCGCCCTGCACGACTGGGTAATCTCGCGATAGGATGCCCTCATAAATCCACGAACCAATTCCAGGCCAAGAAAAGATAGTTTCTGTTAGGATGGCTCCACCCAGAAGCGTCCCGAACTGCAAGCCAATGATAGTTACTACGGGCAAGAGCGCATTTTTCAGCGCGTGCTTAAAAATTACCCAACGCTCCAGCAATCCCTTTGCCCTTGCCGTGCGGATGTAGTCTTGCGACAGCACTTCTAGCATGGCGCTGCGGGTAATTCGTGCCAAGATTGCCAAGGGAATAGTGCCTAAAGTTAGCGCTGGTAAAACCAGGTGAGCTAACACATCTTTGAGCACCCTAAAGTTTCCCTGGAGTAAGGCATCGAGTACGTAAAAGCCAGTGATGGGTTTGAAGTTAAAGCCCGCATCAATACTCAGTCGCCCACTTGGAGGCAGCCAGTGCAAGTTAACAGCAAATAGATAAACTAGCAGCAGCCCCAGCCAGTACACGGGCAATGAGACACCAAGCAAAGAGCCGCTCATCGTCAAGTTATCCACCGCACTATTCTTGCGCACGGCTGCCAAGACTCCAGCCGGAATCCCCAGAATAACCGCCACGAGCATCGCCGCAACGGATAACTCAAAAGTAGCAGGCCAGCGGATTCTGATTTCCTCCGCGATGGGCACGCCAGTAATAATGCTCTTACCGAAGTTGAAGCGTAGCAGATTCCCCAGGAAGACAAGGTACTGCAAGGGCAAAGGTTTATTCAAACCCAACTGCTCTCTCAGGGCAGCGACTTGATCGGGTGTAGCGCGTTCTCCTGCCATTACTACGGCTGGATCGCCAGGAATTAGGTGCAGGAAGACGAAAACTAATAACGTAATCCCTAAAAGAACAGGTATTAAATTTAAAAGGCGTCTGGCAATATATCGAGCCATTTGAATTGGTTATTTGTGGTAACGAAAGTCTTTTCCTGACTCAGCACTTGACAAGTTAGTGGTTAGTAGGTAGTACTCACTAACCACTAACTACTTATCTATTAGGTCTTCGTTACTTCATCTAAAGGCTCAGAACCTAAGGGGCTAGGAGTCCAACCCTTAACAGCTTTGCGTTTAGCTAAAAGAGGCTCGGAATGGACAATTGGTATCCGTACCGCCTCTTTATAAAGCAGTTCGTCTACCTGTTTGTAAATTTTGGCTCGTACCGCTTTATCCCCACTAGCACGACCCTGATCCAAAAGTTTCAAGACTTGGTCATTTTTCCAGTCTCCAATGTCTTTGGTAGCGCCGGGACCGAAGTGAGCGTAGTAGAAGTTATCGGGGTCGCCGTAGTCACCCGTCCAACCCAGCATGAAGGCTTGGAACCCTGGTTTCTTGTTACGGTCAGCCAGGTATGCTGCCCAGTCTTTTGTTTGCAGGTTGACCTTAATCCCGATCGCATTTAAATCTGCGGCAAATGCTTCAGCAATGGGTTTCGGGTTGGGAAAGTAGGGTCTGCTGACTGGCATATACCAAAGTTCTAAAGGAAAGCCGTTTGGATAGCCAGCTTGCGCCAGAATCTGTTTGGCTGTCTGCGGGTTGAACTGATAAGCCTGCAATGTTTCTGAGTTGTACTCTTGCAGGGAGGGAGGGGTAAAGTGAGGAGTATTTTGAGCCAGTTCGCCCCAGAACGCTTTAACGATTTCTTGCTTATTAATGGCTTGGGCGATCGCCTGACGCACTTCTGGTTTTGAAAGGGGTTCGTAGCTGGGATTTAAAGCCAGGTATCCGACGTTCAAGGAAGGACGCTTAATGGCTTCTAAATTCGAGTCACCCTGAACTTCTTTCATCTGATCTGGGGCAAGATCGACTGTCATGTCAATCGTACCTGCCCGCAATTGCGCTAATCTTGCGGCTGGGTCGGTGATGAAGCGCATCACTAGTTGATTGGACTTCGGCAAACCTTGTTTCCAATAATTGAGGTTTTTTTCTAAGACAATGCGATCGCTACTACGCCATTCTTTAAATACAAAGGGTCCCGTTCCTACGGCTTGTGATGAGGGAGTGCCGTACTGTGCTCCAGCTTTCTTGATTGCAGCAGGGCTAGCAATACCAAAGTAACCGGAAGAAACCGCTGATGGGAAGGCAGCAAAGGGTTGCTTGAGGACAAATTTAATCGTGTCTTTACCTTGGACGACGATATCTTGCACGATAGATTCTGGCTTACTTTTGGCACCGCCAAAAAGATCGCCCCAAATCTCGTAACTCTTACCTGCGTTGCGGTAGCCGAATTCGTTCTTGTCGTCCCACCAACGCTGGAAGTTAAACTTCACAGCTTCAGCGTCAAAGTCCGTGCCGTCGTGAAACTTGACTCCTGATCGCAGCTTAAACGTCCAAGTTTTACCATCTTCAGACGCCTTCCACTCCGTCGCCAGCGCGGGTTCTAAGTCGGCGCTACCCGGCTTGGTTTCAATCAGGCGGTTGTAGATTTGGTCTTGCACCATGACCGAGTTGCCGTCGGTGATATTCCCTGGCTCCAGGTTCACGGGTTGTCCACCGGCTCCGTAGACGAGCGCCGCCGGTGGAGCCGCCGCTTGATTGTTAGCAGGCGACACCGGGCTGCTAGCTTGGTTCGTTGAGGGACTATTACAGTTTGAGAGAACTATCGCCAAGGCGAACGCCACAACAGCCAAAACCGCTGACTGAGATTGTTTCCATCGCCTCATTACATTAACTCCTTCTTAGAGCAGCTCTTTTGCAGGGTGTACAACCCCAGAGCTTCAAAAATAGTACAAAGGAAAATCATAACGATATGTAGTAAAAGCCGTGGTAAATCCTTATTTTTTGTTTACATTATTTTGTTTCGACTAATATTTAGAAGATTGCTTAGTTTTTTTCTAAAAAAATATTGGATTTAGGGAGTTTTAAATAAAAAATATCTTACTTAGAGTTCAGTCACTCTTGAGAAGAAGTTGTGTTTTTGAGATTAAGTTGAAAAAATCTAAAAACTATTTGACTATTATGAATATCCCGATTCTTGAAGTTCACGATCTATGCATCGAGTTTTCCTCTAAAACAGAGGTGATAAAAGCGGTTAAAAATATTTCCTTCAGTCTTGATTTAGGAGAAACCCTTGGGATTGTTGGCGAGTCAGGTTCGGGAAAATCTGTTACCTCACTAGCTGTTATGGGACTGCTACCCACCACGGCTCGGATGACAGGAGAAATCTTATTTCGCAATCCTCGCGTTCCCAATGCCAACCCCGTGAATTTGCTATCGCTTTCTGCTCAAGAAAGACGGATGTATCGGGGCGGACTAATCTCGATGGTGTTTCAAGAACCACTGACTTCCCTCAATCCGGTTTACACCTGTGGAGAACAAGTTGTAGAAGCAATTTTACTCCATCAAAAAGTGTCTCAGAAGGAAGCCTATAGAAAAGCGATCGCACTTTTTGATGAAGTTAAACTCCCCGACCCTAGAGGAATGATGAGCCGCTATCCTCACCAACTCTCTGGCGGTCAGCAGCAACGGGTAATGATTGCAATGGCATTAAGTGGTAATCCTGCCATTTTGATTGCAGATGAACCAACCACGGCTTTGGATGTAACCATTCAGGCAACTATTTTACAGTTGCTGCGGGAATT
>JALYGX010000096.1 GCA_030776905.1 Cyanobacteriota bacterium
GATGTGTAGGAGCATATGGCATACGTCTACATAATCCGTGGTGGAGAAGTTGAAAATCTTGGGCGAAAGGCTTGCGCCCCTACACACCTCTGCATCTTTTGCAGCCAATACATTACAGGATTAAGCAATACCGTTGGCTGTGTTTACCAATAAACGAAGATATTGGCATGAGTCATGGCTAAATCCGTTGAGAGTTGAGCAATTTGAACTTGCTCTAGAGAACCTGTACCATCAGCATCGAAGAATAAACCTCCCGTAGTGCTGTTGTAGATAAACCTATCGCTTTCATCGACTGCCCTTGTGCCAAGGGTGAATTGCTCTTCTGTAATCACTGCCCCGCTACCAAGTCCACTGTGCCTAAGTCCTAAGCTATCTGTAGCAGGTATCGAGTAAATTGCTATAGTCGCGCTTCGACTCTTCAGTAACGTCTGCTTCCTGACGGAGGCTGCCACTTCTTTGACGAGTGGTTAACCAAAGCATCGCTCTGGCGGCATCTCGCAGGCATTTTTCCGTTGGTTCAGGTTTGCGCCCCGATGGAACAGGTACAGGCTTGAGCGCAATGCCTCTGCTACCCAACACTATGTCACCAATAACGCGAGCGCGGCGCATATGGTCGTCAGAGGTAATCAAGTACACACGATTAATCCCTTCAAATTGAAAGCGATCGACTAAAGTCGTGAAGTTAGTGACTGTATCGACAGCTTGATAGTCCAAGTGAACGCGACTCTTCTTGATGCCTGCCTTCGCAAATATTCGTTGTGCGTAGTCTTTAGGGCTACCCGAAGACACCCAGATCGGTAGCCTTGGGTGCGACTGCGCGAACTTCGCGGCAAACCGCTCTCGCGCTTCAGCTCCCCCTAAAACAAAAATAGCTTCCTTTTTAGCCGCCTGAGTCCCTGATTTTATACCAGGCGCGGCAGCTTTGGGTTTCTTTTTAAGGGTAGGCGGCTTGGATGGTAACGGAGCCTCTTCGCCTTGCGTTTTGGTTGATGTAGCTGTCTGTTGCATTCCATCAGACCCACATCCCGCTAGTAAGATAAGCGGTAAGGCAAAGCTAGCGGTTATCTGCTTCAGTCGTGTCATCTACGAGCGCACTCCTAGAGAGAAGCACTTTGGTGATTGCGTTGGAGAATGCGATCGCCACACCGCTTCCACAAACTACAATCGCACCTCTTCGATTTTTTGCGTAGGCGATTTTCGGTGGAAGCGAATCCCTACAAACACATCATAGATAAAGTGCCAGAAGTCCTTACCTTGTAGCAGTCCTAAGCATTGAGGAGAGCCATTTTTATCTAACAAATGCTTAGTTGCATAGTAAGCCGGCTGATAGTTGTACCAGGGGATAGAAGGCCATAGATGATGAATTAGGTGATAATTTTGCCCACCAATGAGTATGTTTAGAACTCGACTGGGATAAACCCTGGCATTTGTCCAGCGATCGCGATCTTGATGGGGGCGATGCGGCAAGTAGTCGAAAAATAACCCCAGCGCAAACCCCACCACTGCCGTTGGGATAAACCAAAAGTTGAGAATGTAGCCTAAAAAGTCGTACTGGCAGGAGATATAAACAATACTGATGACAATTAATCGGCTCACGAACCATTCCAAAAGTTCGTACTTGCGCCACAGCCGCCGTTTAAAAAAGAAAACTTCGTGATACAAAAAGCGTACACAAATTAACCAGAGCGGCCCACCTGTTGAGACATAATGGTCGGGGTCATTCTCTGGGTCATTGACATTGGCATGATGCTGCAAATGTACCCGCGTAAATACTGGGAAGGCAAAGCCCAACATCAGCGCACTGCCATGCCCCATCAGAGCATTCACTACAGGGTTTTTATGGGCAGCATTGTGACAGGCATCGTGAATTACGGTTCCTGCCATGTGTATGGCGAGGACGTTCATGCAAAAGCATAACGGGTCAGGCCAATGCCCAAGCCAGTAACCGCAGTGGGAGACTACGAGTAACGCGATCGCTACTAGAAACATCAGTAGCGTGGGATTAAAGCCACTGGGAGGCCCCAGGAATTCTCTGGGAACAGTTAGTGGCTTCTCGGTCTCCAGCATTGTTGTCATTGCTCCTTTCTACCCTCTTTTGTGTAGTATAAGATACCAGTCGCAAATGATAAAGATTTGTTAAATCAAATCAAACAGGTTTCTTTACGATTCCCGCTAGCCGCTCTCAAGGCACAAAAGCTATGATGCCGTTGTCTATAGCCTTAGCCGTGACTTTAATCAAATTCTGAAGGATTGAGGGAATGATGTTAAAACAGTTTGATAGAAATTCAGGTTTAATGTCTTGTGTGTTGAAAAACCTTGGCTTATCCGCAGGTGTTGCGGTTTTACTGGCGAGTCCTAGTGCCTTTGCCCTAAATAACAACCAGGCATCAGCCAACAAGTTCGAGTTAGCGCAAGAAACTCAAGGACAAACACAACCCCAGCAGTCTAAACCCGATAGTAGGACTTCTAACCAGCCTCGGTTTAGCTGTCAGTTGGTCAATGGTCAGTACACCGTAATGTATGCCCCAGAGAGTCAACCGGGTCAATCTTATGCGTGGGCAAATCCTAGTGCTTTAGGGGGTGGCTGGACACCAGAGAAACGTTGTAATGAGATTAGCCGACGATTGGAACTTTACCGACCTGATGGCTTACAGGAAATGCAGACGGCTGTAGAAAATAACTACAACATTGTCTGTGTTACCACTCAGAAAGACCGTAGTTGCCGAATTGTGCTAACTGTGCCTCCGGGTCAAGATGCACAAATTACACGCGATCGCGTCTTCCAAAACTTAACCGTAGCTGATGGCGGTACGGAAACTGATGCTGTCAACACATTTGTGGGCGGAGAACGGAATTCCCAACTACTTGATCGGGTAGTCAATCAAGGTTTATCAGCTTTGGGCATTGGCAACAATTCACTTAAGCGTTCCAGTATCAATCTGCGACCTTTCTTAGACAGCACTGACGGCGGTACTGGTAGCCAGTTGCGCAGAGGTACACCGACACGCTCTAATCCTCAATTAAATCCCGATAGATTTCGTTAATAAGCGGACACTCGCAATTAAAAACAATTCAGAATCTTAGTTAGAACCTGTCAGCGAAGCATTGACGAGCTTGCGAGCGTCGGGTTCTAAAAAGTTTTGGCTGTTTATAATGTCGAAGAGATTAACGTCTGTTTCTAATAGACAGGTATGACCCGAATCGGGCAGTACTACCATCTTGGCGTTTGGCAGTAACTTAACTAGGCGTTCAGCTTCACAGACCGATGGCAACAGTCGATCGGCGGCACCAGCAATTATTAGAACGGGTTGGGTAAGACGGTGGAGTTGCGTTTCATCCAGGTCAAACTCCGTCACCATAGACACTCGCCAATTCACAGTCTTTGGCGGTACAGACTGCATGGCGTTCAAAAGAGCGCGGCGATCACTGGGAGGAATTCTTGCCAACGAGGATAAAAAGGGTAAAAGCGCCAATGCTGATATTCCGTAAAAATAGTCTGGCACCCAATGACCCAATTGTGCCCCCAATCGCAGCAAGGGTCGTTGATTGAAGGACGTTGCAGGGTTGACTAAAATAATCCGATCAAAAAGCTCAGGCGATTTCAGTGCTACCTTCATCGCTAAACAGCCCCCGAATGACTCGCCACACAGACAAATGGAACGTGAGGGTCGCTTGTTTAATTCCTTTTCAATTAGGTTCACCACGCTGTCTGCCAGGTCGTCCCAGCTTGTCAAATCATTCGGGGGAATGGCGAAACAACGGACATCAAAAGCCGTTTCTAAACCTTCTGTTTGCGATCGCAGTAGCTGACCCGTTCCATCCATCCCCGGCAGAAACACAAATAGTGGGTAATCGGGATTCATATGTCTCGGTGTCAGAAAACAAGCACGACTTTTAACTTCTGGCATTGTTCAATTTCCACTCAATTACAGTTACTGTTTATTGTTTGTCCTTTGCTATTTGTTATCTGACCAACAATCAATCACCCACAACTAACAACTTTGATGTAGTAATCTGGCAATTTCATCTCGGCAGGCAGCATTAATTTCAGCGACAACTGTTTTTGCCTGCTTTCCTTGATACTGTTCCCGTTGTTTCGGTTTAATCCAAATAGGACGACCGACTGATACCGCAACCCGGCGCTGAAGAACCATCGGATGCCAGCCGGGTTGTTCAAATAGTGGTTCTGAGGGGTCAAATATACGTAGCAGTCGTAATGGGACGGCGGAGTGGACGGTTTCTTCTTGAGAGGCGATCGCTACTGGCAATACTGCCAAATCCCGCACTGGGGCTTGCAACGCCAAGTGAGCAAAGCCTCTGTGAAACTTGCTCATCTCATCAGGCTTCGTGAAACGTACCATCGGTTGCGCCCCCTCTGGAAACACCCCAACCCACTGGTGCTGTTTTAGTAGTTCAGTTGCCTGCTGGAAGAAAGCCTGCTGTCTGTGTTCTGGTTCTGAGAGAGGAAAGCAACCCAACTGGCTAACAATTTCTCGCATCACAGGCACTTGCCCCATGTAATGATGGCAAGCAATGCGGATAGGATGCCCTAACGCTGCCATGAGTATGGGTGCATCCATGAAGCTGCGATGGTTACTCACCACTAATACGGGAGAGTTGTAAGGAATGCGATCTTCATGGTATGTGAACAGCCGCGTTCCCATTACTGCCAGCAGCGAACGAGCAAATTGTAGCGGACTATCGGAAGACATGCGTTGACGCCATCACTCGTAATCTGTATAGTTTACTTTTCTTAACAATATCGATTGGTGTTACTTTTTGACAAATGCCTTAAGGTAGAAATGCTCATGTTATACCGAATCAAGAGGAGTTTATCTCCCCTACAGCATTATGGCTGATTCTGGCAGCATTCCAGCCAAACTAGGGCTTAGCCGTTAAATTTCACAAGACTATTACTACATTGAGAATCCATTCATTACTTATAGTTCCTTTAAGGATAGTTTAAGCAATTTTAAATTATTTGGACTGAACGACTCATTTGTTAGTAACAATTGATACTTTTCCCGATGGGAACGCTACGTGAAGTTGACTAGATGCCGCAACCACTAGAATAAATACTCGTAGCAATACACTAGAAATTAAAAGTAGTTTATGTTAGGGCGTTTTTTTCATTCCGATGAGTCATACCGATACCAGTAGAAATACCTTTAGCGTTACAACACCCATATACTATGTGAACGATGTCCCCCACATCGGTAGCGCCTATACAACGATGGCAGCGGATGCAGTAACTCGGTTTGAAAGGCTGCGGGGAAAATCTGTGTTGTTGATTACTGGTACAGATGAGCATGGGCTAAAAATACAGCGTACAGCCCAAGACAAGGGATTAGAACCGCAAGTTCACTGCGACAAAATCGCCGCCGAGTTTGAAGCCCTTTGGCAAAAGCTCGATATTCAGTGCGATCGCTTTATCCGGACGACTTCCCCCCGCCATCAAGCGATCGTCAACGAATTTTTTAGGCGGGTTTGGGACAAGGGGGATATATACCTCGGTCAACAAAAAGGCTGGTATTGCGTTTCCTGCGAAGAATTTAAAGAAGAACGCGACCTCTTGGAAGCACACCGCTGTCCAATTCATACCAATAAAGAAGCCGAGTGGCGGGACGAGCAAAACTACTTTTTCAGGCTCTCCAACTATCAAAATCAGCTAGAAACCCTGTATAAGGAGCGCCCGGATTTTATCCAACCGGAAAGCCGTCGTAATGAAGTTCTAAGTTTTGTTGCTCAGGGACTTCAGGATTTCTCCATTTCACGAGTGAATCTAGATTGGGGCTTTCCAGTTCCGGTTGACCCCAAGCACACAATCTATGTCTGGTTTGATGCTCTACTAGCCTACGTCACCGCTCTGCTCGATCCGGATAGCGAACCAACGCTGGAGAATGCTGTGAAAAAGTGGTGGCCTATAAATTTACATCTCATTGGTAAAGACATTCTGCGCTTTCATGCGGTTTACTGGCCGGCAATGTTAATGTCAGCACAGTTACCCTTACCAGGTCGTGTATTTGGGCATGGCTTTCTTACAAAGGACGGTCAAAAGATGGGGAAAAGTCTGGGCAATACCCTCGACCCCGTGCAGCTAGTCAATCGCTATGGTGCTGACGCGATTCGCTACTACTTCCTCAAAGAAATTGAGTTTGGGCGAGATGGGGATTTTAGTGAAACCCGTTTTGTTGATATTGTCAATGCTGACCTAGCAAATGACTTGGGTAACTTACTCAACCGGACGTTGGGAATGGTACACAAATATTGCGAGGGTCGCGTACCTAACGTCAAAGGTGAAGAAATTCCAACTGATAACTCTCTCAAGGCGATTGGTTTGGAATTGGGAGATCGCGTCGCTCGCTCTTATGAAGCCTTAGCCTTCAGCGAGGCTTGCCGGGAGATCTTTACCCTAGTTCGTGCCAGTAATAAATTTATTGACGAGCAGGCTCCTTGGAGCTTGTATAAGCAAGGACAATCGTTAGCTGTAGGACAAGTGCTATACACCGTCTTAGAATCAGTTAGACTGGCAGCTTACCTGCTTTCACCAATTATTCCCAGCATCAGCACTGAAATTTACAAACAGCTAGGCTTTTCAATTGACTTTAATGAAAAAACACTCATTAAAGATTCTGAACTCTATACAACTCATGCCGCTTGGGGAACTCTACCAGCTCATCAGCAGCTCAGTAAACCCAGACCAGTTTTTGTACGACTGGAACAAGCGTAATTGGTTCCATCGTCTTGACCATAAGATTGTTTGATGGTTAACCAAAAAGCTGATTGTAGGGAAAGGAGGCATCATCGTTTTTTTAATAACAAACTGAGGAATAACAATCATGTTGAATAACAATAACTTTAGTTCTGATTCTGTTTTTACACCTGAACAAGTTTTAGAAAATCGCGGTCGCGTTGCCATTTTTATTGACGGTTCAAATTTATTTTACGCCGCTCTTCAATTAGGGATTGAAATTGATTACACTAAGCTGCTAGTTCGGTTGACAGCGGGTTCTCGACTGCTACGCTCCTTTTTTTATACGGGCGTCGATCGCACTAACGAAAAGCAGCAAGGCTTTTTGCTATGGATGCGCCGTAATGGTTATCGGGTGATTGCCAAGGATTTAGTACAACTGCCAGATGGCTCGAAGAAAGCGAATCTGGACGTAGAAATCGCGGTGGACATGATGGCATTGGTGGGTTCCTACGACACGGCGGTTCTCGTCAGTGGCGATGGTGATTTGGCTTATGCAGTGGATGCGGTTAGCTACCGAGGGGTGCGCGTTGAAGTAGTAAGCCTGCGCTCGATGACGAGTGATAGCCTCATCAACGTCGCTGATCGCTATATCGACCTCGACAATATCAAAGAAAGTATCCAAAAGACACCTCGGCAAAATTATACCTACCGTCCCTTATCGGGAATTACCATGATGGA